>JBASYW010000187.1:0-4444 GCA_049277715.1 Dethiobacteria bacterium
GTGATCGTGGGCACCGAGGGGATGATTTTCTACGATGAGTTGAAGAACGAGGCCCGCCTTTATAGCAAAGGGATCGACCATGATCTGGAGATCTGGGATAAAGGGGTCAGGGAGATTCCTTTTCAGAAATCCGCGGCGCTCCTGGAGCTGGAAGACAGGCACTTTCTGGACTGTATCGAGCAGCGGGCCGTGCCCCTGACGGATGGTGAGAACGGACGGAAAGTAATCGACATCCTCATGCGTGTGGATGCCGAATTGAGAGCCGGCAAGGGGGCGAAAGGAGACTCCCCGGGGAAGACGGAGACGGAAGCGGAAAAAGACTACTTTGTGCATGAGACGGCCGTAGTCGAAGAACCGGCCGCAATCGGGAAAGGGACCAAGATATGGCATTTTTGCCATGTCATGCCCGGGGCAAAAATCGGGGAACGGTGCATGCTGGGACAGAACGTTCTGGTGGGGGGAAAGGCTCGGATCGGGAACAACGTCAGGATTCAGAATAACGTGAGCGTTTACGACGGGGTCTTTCTCGAGGACGATGTGTTCTGTGGCCCGAGCATGGTGTTTACCAATGTAAAGGTGCCGCGCAGTGCATATCCTCTCGCCGGCTCCGATGAATTTGCCGTTACCCGGATAAAAAGAGGGGCGACCATCGGTGCCAACGCGACCATCGTTTGCGGGACCACGATTGGCGAACATGCCCTGGTCGGCGCCGGGGCGGTGGTGACATCCGATGTTCCCGCTCATGCGGTGGTTTACGGTAATCCGGCGCGGGTGCGAGCCTGGATCTGCAAATGCGGAAAAACAGTGGCTGCGTTCGATGATCAATCGGCCGGATGTGAACACTGTCAGACCTTTAAATAAAACAAGCAGATAACGGAGGAGAAAACTTGATTACAGAGAAGCGGATAATGCTGACCGGTGGGGCGGGTTTTGTGGGTACAAAGTTATGTGCATTGTTGGGCGAGCGGAACGAGATCCTCATCTATGACAATTTGAGAAGAAATTCGATCAGGAATACCGACCTGTTGCAGAACAGGAACATCACCCTGAAGGAGGGTGATGTTCTCGATGCGGACCGTTTGAAAAACGTTGTCGGGAAATTCAAGCCGCAGATCATCGTGCACCTGGCGGCGATCGCCGGTATCGGCTCGGTAATTGCCAATCCGGTGAAGACCATGGAAGTGAATATGATCGGTACTTACAATATTCTAAAAGCTGTTCAAGATGATCTTGATAACCTGGAAAGATTCGTTGATTTTTCCACCAGCGAGGTGTTTGGCTCTTACGCCTATAAAGTAGATGAATTGAGCACCACCAATCTGGCTCCGGTGGGTGAGGCCAGGTGGTCTTACTCGGTAAGCAAACTGGCCGCCGAGCATCTTACCTACTGTTTTTACAAGGAGTATGGCCTGCCCTGCGTGCTGATCAGGCCTTTC
Organism: Dethiobacteria bacterium; assembly: GCA_049277715.1. Classification (GTDB taxonomy): domain Bacteria; phylum Bacillota; class Dethiobacteria; order DTU022; family PWGO01; genus JAAYSV01. Next base: position 1,437 of record JBASYW010000187.1, read on the forward strand.
AACGTGTACGGCCCGGGACAGGTTGGTGAGGGAGCGATCCATAGTTTCATCCAGAGAGCGATCAACGACGAGGAGATACAGGTGCATGGAGACGGTGATCAGATCAGATCGTGGTGTTATATCGACGACTTTGTTGACGGCGTGATGCTCTGCCTGGAAAAGAAAGAGGCCATCGGCAAGACGTTCAATATCGGAAATCCAAGGGGTACGGTGACGATCAATGCGCTGGCCGAGTTGATCGTCCTGTTGAGCAATTCCAACTCCAGGATTGTTTATGTACCCAAAGGTTATGCCGATGTGGAGATAAGGATTCCCAGCATCAAGACGGCACAGGAGATACTGGATTTCAATCCGCGCGTCAATCTGCGCGATGGTATTATCCGGACCATAGAGTGGTACCGAAAATTGCAGTCCAACGAGGGTGGAAAATGATCAGGCTGACAATTCCCGATTTTGATGAACAGGAATACGCCGAAGTTAAAGAGGTGCTGGCTTCCGGTTTTCTGGTCCAGGGGCCGAAAGTCGCCGAGTTTGAACGGGTAATTGCCGATTATATCGGTGCCCGCCATGCAATTGCGGTCAGCAGCGGCACCGCCGCCCTGCACCTGGCATTGGTTGCGCTGGATATCAAGGCCGGTGATGAGGTCATCGTGCCCGACTTTACTTTCCCCGCCACGGCTAATGTCGTCGAGCTGGTTGGTGCCACTACCCGGTTTGTAGATATAAAGACGGACGACTTCTGTATCGATGTGGGCAGGATCGAGGCGGAGATAAACGAAAACACAAGGGCGATTATACCCGTGCATGAATTCGGTCATCCCGCGGATATGGATGTTATCGTCAATCTGGCCCAAAAATATAACCTGAAAATTATAGAGGACGCCGCCTGTGCATTGGGGGCGGAGTATAAAGGCCGAAAAGCCGGCACGATCGGCGCGGCCGGATGCTTCAGTTTCCACCCCCGGAAATCCATCACCATGGGCGAAGGCGGTATTATAGCTACCGGCGATGACCGGCTGGCGTCCAGGCTAAAGATCCTTAGAAATCACGGGTTGGATCAGGCCGGCGGCGAAGCATCTTTTACGGCCGCGGGTTTTAACTATCGGCTGACGGAGTTTCAGGCCGCTCTGGGTATCGTGCAGGCCGGGAAGATGGAACAGATCAATGCGCAGCGCAGAAAGATTGTGGATTACTATAACAAAGGGTTAAAAGATACGTGCGGGATTAACTTGCCGGTGGAGAAGGAGGACTGCAGGCATGCCTGGCAGACGTACCATCTTCTGCTGGATGAGAGTATATCCAGAGATGGCCTGATCGGTCGGCTGAGAGAGGACGGGATTGAAAGCAATTTCGGCGCTCATGCGGTGCATGCGCAACCTTATTACCGCCGGAAATATGATCTTGACGACAGCAAGTTTGGCCGGGCGATCAAGGCTTATAACCAAGGCCTGGCTCTGCCCTTGCATCCGCGGCTTGTGCGCCGCGATCTGGATAAAGTTATAAGATGCATCAGGGGTCATCTGAACGAAAGAGCATGACCATTGTCGGCATGGGCAATGAAATATATCCGGGCAGGCAACGGCAACAGACAGGAGACGGGTATGCGGGTTTTTATTGGCCTTACGGAGATAGCCGGGTATTATTCAAATCTTAAAAAGGGGTTTGACGATTTAGGCGTGGAATGTAATTTTATCAGTCTGGAAGAGCACCCGTTTCAGTATGAACGGGGAGATGGCCTCGATGAACATACCCCGATCAAAAAATTAATCAGACGGTATCATCTGAACAGGGAAAATCGTCTTTACGCTCTGATGATCAAGCTGCTGATTTTTTTGTGGGCGTTGGTCGGTCACGACGTCTTTATTTTCGGGTTTGGATCTTCTTTTTCTTTTAATTTTTATGATCTGCCGCTGCTTAAATTGTTCGGAAAGAAAATAATATTTATATTTAACGGCTCGGATTCCCGGCCGCCTTATATCAACGGCGGTTTCTGGGCGGCGGGTATGAGCACCGATAGTTGTATCCGCGTTACCGCGGAACAGAAAGAGAGAATCAGGAAGATCGACAAATATGCGGACATCCTCATCAATTATCCCCCGCAGGCTTACTTTCACGAACGCCCCTTTGTTTTGGGGCTGGCGGTCGGTTTCCCCTTTAAATACGGATCCCCTGGCTCTGATGAGCTCCGGCCGCGGGAAGATGGGCGGATCAGGATCCTTCATGCTCCTTCCCACCCGGTGGCCAAGGGGAGCGATACCATCAGGAAGATGATCGAAAATTTAAGGAAGAAAGGTTATCCTCTTGATTTTATCGAGATAACAAATGTACCTCACCGGAAGGTTATCGAGGAGATCCGTCGCTGTGATTTCATTGTCGATCAGCTCTACTCCGACACGCCGTTGCCGGGGTTTGCCACGGAGGCCTCCTACTTTGGCAAGCCCGCCGTGCTGGGCGGTTATTACCATGAAACGTTGCATGAAGATGTGCCTCCGGAGCATATCCCTCCCGGCCTGTACTGTCATCCGGATGCGATGGAGGAGACCGTCGAGAAATTGATTGTTGATGAGGAATACCGCCGCGAAATGGGGCGGAAGGCCAAAGAGTATGTCCGGGAGAACCTTGCTCCGGCGAAAGTGGCCGCACGGTATCTGAGATTGATCCGGGGAGATGTCCCCGAGAGCTGGTATTATGATCCGCAGAATATAAGCTACCTGCACGGCTGCGGCCTTTCAGAGTCCCACGCCCGGGAAGTCTTGAGGGAGGTCATCGCTGCAGGCGGGCCGGAGGCGTTGCAGCTAATCGATAAACCGGGCTTATTGCAGAGATTTACTGAATTTGCGAGTGGAGAGGGCGGGCAAGATGATCAGAAGATTTTTTAAAGACAGTGCCATTTACAGTATCAGTGTCTTTATCCAGAAGGGGATGGCCATTTTTCTGGTACCCATCTTCACCCGGATATTCTCTCCCACTGATTATGGAATTATCGATATCGTGGCCGTTATTACCAC
>JBASYW010000188.1:0-5183 GCA_049277715.1 Dethiobacteria bacterium
GGTTGATACTGTTGTCTGGGAGTAAAACGTAAAAGCATACGGCAAGCAAGATTACGCCCGATCGGTGCGTCAGTTTATCTTGATGGGCTTGCCCCAATGGCTGAAGGTATCGGCATGAGCAACGATGATAAACTGACGTTCGTCCTCCTGCCGGTGCAATATCTCCCGGATGTTTTCCAGGCGCCGGGCATCGGTGCTGGTGAAAGGGTCATCAAAGATCAGGGGCAGTTTTATCTCTTCGGCCAGCAGATCCGCCAGCGCAAACCGCAGCGAGAGGTACAGCTGATCCCGGGCCCCCTTGCTTATCTGCTCAACGGTACAATGGCGGCCGTCCTCCAGGATACCGATGTTGAAACTGTCGTCCATCTTAACCGTTCGGCCGGGCCGGGAAGAGATATTTTGGCAGTATGCTGAAGCCTGATTTTCAAGGCGTTCCTTGTAAGTTTGACGGTACTCATTGATAGCTTCTTCCAACTCCTTGTAAGCCAGGGTAAGGGCATCGGCGTTTATCTCCACCTTTTCTTTTTCCTGTTTCAGCTCCCGGAGCTCGAGCTCCGCGGCAGCGATATTCAGCGGGTTTTCTCCCTCAAGTGAGGCCTGCTGCCTGGACAGGTCATTGCGTCTATCTTCCAGCACGTTTTTCTGTTCTTCAAAGTTATCGATCTCCGTCTTGAGTTTCTCCAGATAACCGGTTACCCGCTCCGGGTCATCGGCCTGTTCGGTGCCCGGCAACCCTAAATTTTGAGTGATATGATCCTGCCAACGGCGCAGCAATGCACCCACATGGTCCTGTGATCTGTTGAAACCGCCCTGCAGATCGGCAATCCCGGCTGCACCATGACTCTCCAGAATTGTTTTTAATTCAATATCGGCCGTATTTTTATCCCGGGACCGTTGTTGCCATTCTTTCCATTGTGCCAAAGCCTCGGCGGCATCACCGGCATAACTCTCCAGAATACCGGGCAACAGTTCAAGCAATCCGGTTTTCTCTTCCTGCAGTTTTTCCCGGGAATTTTTCTCTTCTTCCAACCGCTCTTCTTGCCCTCTGATCATGTTTTTCGTCTCTTCAATCTCTTTTTTTATCCGGGCTAATTTTTCCGCTTCATTTTCCTGTTCCATCCACCATTCTTCGATAAGACTATTCACCTGCCCGATCATGGAAACAGCCTGCTGTACCGCCGCCTCTCCAATGGCGATCCTTAAAAAACGGGCCGTCTCCCTCCATTCCACGGCGGCCCCTTCGGCCCGCGGATCTGCCGTTTCAGCTTCTTCCACGCTGCACCCCAGTTTTTCTGCCGCAAAGAGACGTAACTTTTCCTGCAAAGTTTGCTTCCGGTCAAGAAGATGTTGCCACCCGGCATAGGCTATGGAAATATCTTCAAAATAAACGGTAAATTTGACTGTTTTTTGTTTATAATCGTTTAATTCTTCTTTGGTTTCTTTTACTTTTTGCCGCAGTTCTTCCATCTCTTCCTCTTCCGCCGCTATCTCCCGGACCAGCACCTCGAGACGGCGCCGTTCTTCTTTATAATGCTGCAGCCGCTCCGCAAGACGTCCCAGTTCCGCTTCACTCCATGAGGCATACGCACCCAGCTTACGATCATAATCGGCCAGATCGGCCCTGACCTTCTGCAGATCCAGGTCGGGTATACTCTTCTGTCTCCCATGCGGACCGATGATCAGGCGACAGATAAGACCGCCCAACCAGTAGCCTGCCCCTCCGGCAACGGCCACCACGGCGATCAGAAGCACAATGTTATCCGGACCGATGATTGCGCCGGCTATAGCAGCAAGCACCAGCGCCCCAATAATCTTGAGTCCCCCCGGAGATAATGGTGCTCTTGATTTTACCGGCTTCTCTCCTGCTTTATCTTCCAGTTCCCGTTTTTTCTTCAATGCATCCAGTTTTCCCTCGATGAGAGCGGCGGCATCTTCAGGGAGTCCCTGCAGGTCGGCATACCGGTCTTCGCATTTAGATCTGGCTTCCCGATAATCGTCCATTTTGGCCTCGATTTTATCAAACACCCGCCGTGCTTTTTCAGCCGCATCTTTCAACTGCGGATAGCGTCGATTGTATTCCCGGGCCATATCCAGTTCTTCCTCGGCGGCATCTTCAAAGGGTGCATATTCATTTTTGAGGCGTTCATCAATTTTATTTTTTTCTTCCATCGCCTTCCGGAACTCAGCCCATTGCTGCCGGCAATTTTCGGCACTGCGCTTGATATACTTGAGCTTATCTACCGGGTCCGCACCCAGCAATTCGCGGGCGGCATAGCGGTCATATGCTTCCATCTGCTGCTGCAGTGATTTATTATTTTCCTGCAACGACTCTTCAAGTTCTTTTACCGTCTCCTCCGCTTTCCGAAACTGGGTTTCAATGTTATCCAGTTTGGTGAGATGTTCACCTGTCTCCGCAGAGGCACTGATAAATGCGGGGAAAAGACGTTCCAACTCCGTTTGCTGCCGTGTTATTTTTTCATGAAGCCCCTGTGCCTGTTCCATCACCTGCTGTAGTTTATCCCGTTCCCGGGCGGCATGACGGTATCTTTCGGCCAATGCTCGCCATTCAGACCAGGCCCCGCGGATTTTTTCCTTATGGACCAGCTCTTTTCTTGTCTGCCGGAGTTCCTCCTCCGTCTTTATCAGCTGTTCCTGCACAGATAGAAGGGAATCCGCCTTCTGCCGGCCATCGCCGATCTTGCGTTCCATCTCCTCGATACTTTCAGCAAGCAGTTCCAGCTGTCCGTCTTTACCCTGATTACGGGCAGTAATCCCGCGATCATTGGGCCCCGTGAACCTGGTCAATGATTTCAGACTTTTGACCAGATTATCCAGTGCCTCATGAAAAGAGGTTCCTTTTCCGCCGGCCAGCAATCCCTGCAACTCCACGCTGATGTTCCCCGGTTCCGGCAGCGGCTGCCCGAGACAGAAGGTATCACCAAACAGTTCCTGGCTGTTCAGGCCCAGCAGATCAAGAAGTTTATCCTCATATTCCTGCAACCTTTTCGTGGCTCCCGGATTGTGAACCCCTTCCACGATCAACTCTTTCCTCCTGGAACCGTCCTCCATCGACCACAGCTCCACACGGTGTGTATCAAAATCCCGCCTGATCAGGTAATCTTCTTCCCCCACGGTAAAATACACTTCACCGCAACACCGGTGAGGATGGTCCCAGTTGCGGAAACGATCAAGAGTAAAAGGCGAAGCACTTTTCTGATGGTGTTTAAGCCCAAATAATGTAGCGATCAGACCCGCGACCATGGTGGTCTTGCCGGCTTCATTCTCCGCTACATAACAATTTATCCCCGGTGAGAAGATAAACTCCGTCCTCTGACGATAACACCCGAACCCTTCGAGAATAAGCCGGTTCAGTGTGACATTATGCTCATGTTTTTTTATCATACCGGATCACCCCCCTGCAGCGCGGCCAACCCTTTGAGCAGAGCCTGCTCCAGCACCTTCCGTTCCCGCTCGCTCTCCGCCGCTCCCTGCTTTTCCCTGAGCCGTCGTACGTAAGCTCCTCTTACCGTAGGTTCCTTGGCGATGCTGTCCAGGAAACTTTCTGAAAAATATTGTGCATCGTTATGGATCTCCAGATAAAAAAAATCCGGCTCCAGTTCCTCGACAAGGCGATCCTCCTGGAAAGGAAACCTCGGCGTGCCCGTAAGCGACAGGTGTAACATGCCTTCAGGATCGGCATAGACACGGCAGGCGTCGCACAGCTCGTCCATCCTGTTAAAGCCGGAAATATCCAAATTACGCCGTTGATGCTTGCGGATATCAAGCTCCACTTCCTCTATTTTCAGGTTACTTCCGCTGTATTCGACAATGGTAAGATTACCGGTCCCCGGATCATGGAAGCTCTTGAACTCAACCGCTCCGGGATAGATCGCCGTCCCCTTTCCCACTTTGTGTTCACTGAAACTGTGATAATGGCCCAAGGCGATAAAATTGTAGTCGGCCTCGGCCAGCTGTGCAGATTTAAGAGGAAGGCTCCTGTCAGCCGGCCCGTCCCAGTCCAGAGAACCGTGAAAGGCACCGATATGAAGCCCGGGCAGATCTTCGCGGGGAAACTTCTCGATAGAAGTTGGACGGGTAAGCCCGCCCGTATAGGCCAGCGAGTAAACATGCACCCCGATGCCATTTACTTCTGTGGAAACGGACAGCTCGGGCATGGGGTTGCACACCAGCTTGCCCGGCCAGTTATCCCCGTGCTGCCGGTAAACTGACTCCCGATAAGTTATCTCATCATGATTTCCCGGTATGGTGACGATAGACAGGCCGGCTTTGGTCAAGCGGCCAAGCTCATCGATAACCTGCCGGACCAGAGATTCATCGGGACGATATTCTTCAAACAGGTCGCCGACAATCAACACGGCATGAATATCATTAGCGGGAGAAAGTGCAAAATCGATCGCTTTTCGGAGCAGTTGATTGCGTTCCCGGTAACGGATTCCCCTCTTTTCATCGTTTAAATACGCAGGAACCCATCCCAGATGCAGATCTGCCAGATGCAGGATGCGTAACATACATTCACCTCTGGTAATGATTGGATTATACATTTATAATATACGAGCTGAAATCTTCTGGCAAGCTACTTTGATGTCAAGGTTTGTATCAAATATTTTTGGGCGAAATGCGCTCAGGATGACAGAAATCGTGTTTGTCATCCTGAGGGAGCCCTCCTTTATTGTCATCCGGAGGGAGCATACTCTTTTTTTCTGTCATCCTGAGGGAGCGGCAGCGTTAGCGGACGCGACCGAAGGATCTTAACCACTCCGCGCCGTCTTCATCATCCGGAATGATATAGCTCCTCCCCGGATTTGCTCATGTCTACATATTCTGCTGGTGTTTATGGAGAAAAGGAAGATGCCTGATAAGACCCAGACCTCTGTTAGTTTTTAAATAGTATAGAACTTGAAAGATCCATTTTCAACAATCAGGAAAAGCGATTTAAAGTCTATTACGCACACCCATATAGCGCCTGGGAACGAGGTTCAAATGAAAACGCCAATAAGCTTATTCGTCGGTTTATTCCCAAAGGAACGGATATAGGAAAGCTTAAGCAAAAAGATATACGAAGAGTTGAGCATTGGATAAACAATTATCCCAGGAGGATGCATGGATATAAGTCGGCAAACGATATGGCTGCTTAAAACAAAAATGAGTCTCTGGGAAATACT
>JBASYW010000189.1:0-10135 GCA_049277715.1 Dethiobacteria bacterium
GTCTTTCCCCCGGGGATCGACTGCGGGAACATGCATCGCCACAAAAATCTGTTGCGGCCCATCAAGAAGATCTTCCAACCATGTCCACTGTTCCGGCTTGATACCCATGGAGGAACTGTCCAGAAAAACAAACCGGTATTCTCCAAAATCAAAATATTGGTCAAGCGGTGACAGATAACGCTGATACAACTCTTTTCCTTCCCCACGCACATCATGGTTGCCGGGAACGGTATAGAAGGGAACCTCCAGATTCGACATGACAGCAAGGAAATCTTCGTACTCCTCGAATGTTCCGGACGGAACCAGATCACCTAAATGGATCAGGAACAGGGCATCGGAGCCATTAATCTCCTTAATAATGGTTTCCAGGGCTTGGTTTCGCCCTTGATTATCCCCCACCAGCGCAAAAGTAAGCCCTTCTTCCCGGAGGACAGGGTGAAGTTCAATCTTTCTGGCTCCCGTACCTTTTTTTATCTTCAGGAGAATTTCCGTAGGACTTGAATTCTCCCTCTCAAACTCTTCTTCACGACCCTCGGCAAGATCCGTTACCGTTACCTCTGTCAGCGCTGTATTTATGTTTCTGATAATAATTTCATAATTATTAAATTGTTTTTCGGCCTCACCTACAGTTATGGTTACCTGCGGCCGGTAAGCACGAAACAAAAGTTGTTCTCCCGGAAGCTGCAGCGCCCCCACGGCTTCCGCTTCCAATCCGGAGATGGTAGAAAGGGCCGAGGATGATACTAAAAGTAAAACTATGAGAAAAGATACAGCGGCAATGATGATGACGGAACGTATTAACTCCCCGCCCTTGCTCATCGCTCCACCTCCCGGTGACGATCATTAGTCAATCCTGATTTTTTCCACACGGCTGACCCATAAAGGCTTGTTGATATCGCCGGGTTCTTTCTGCCCGATAACCAGACGAAAAGGACTGCCCTCTTCGGGGTTGTATTCCCGGTGATTCTCCTCCCAGGCCAGAATTATTTTATATTTCTTCTGTGGGTTGCTCTGATCAATATAATCATCCCTCATAATCTCCTCAAGGGTAAATTCAGCCGTATACCCGTCATCGGCGATAAAGGTGATTTTATCAATATCCTGCGCTCCGATGGCTGTCTTCTCCTCCAGAATGGCCCATACCCAGGCCCCCTTGAAATGAAAGTACTCCTCGGTACCATAAGAATTGATGGAAAAATAATCATCTTCGACCAGGGCATCATCCATTTTTTTTATCTCGGCGAGGGTAATCCTGACCTCATGGTCCGGTTCCTTCCCTTCCACGGTAATATAGGGAGATTTATCCGTGCATCCGGATATTATTACGAGCAACAGCAGGAAAAGCATTAAAGGTGCAGCTTTATATGATTTTATAGCATTGATCATCTTGTACTCCTGACAATTTGTACTCCTGACAATAAATAAAATATATCTATCTTTTCTTTATCTTTCTATAAAGCAGGTATCCTCCTCCGGCCGCCGCCAGACCCAAGAGAACGGAGAACACGACCAACCATGTAGGGTTGCGGCCGTCTTTTCCGGATTCCAGAGATAAGCTTCCGGTCTCATTTTCATTTAAAGAGTTTTCATCCTCCCGCACGGAGGCCTGATTATCGGTATTTTCTCCCGTTTGATCGGCCTTATCTTCCGCCTTGGCCTCCGCCGGTTCGGATACAGCCGGTTGTTGCGGAGATATAGCCGATGGCGCCGGCAGCGGCGCCTCTTTTTTATCCGTCTTCTCTGTTTTGCTGCCGCCCCCTGTGCCCGCTCCTGCATCATTTTGAGGAGGAGCTGACGGTTGTTGAGGCGGAGCGGGCTTCTGCGTGCCCTGCTGCGGGTCAAATGCTCCCGGAGTACCTTCCCCCGATTCGACATATACAGTATTGACGGTAACGGTTTTAACCGCTCTAACCCAGTGGGGTCTATTTACATCCCCTTCCCCGGTCTGCCCGATAACCAGTTTTAACGGATACGCGCCGATCAGATCACGGCCGTCTTCCTGCCAGGCAAGAGCCATGGGCAGTCTGGCTGAAGGATCCGTCTGATCAAGATAATCTCTGCGCACATCGGCGAGGTTATATGAGCGATAATAACCGTCCTGCGAACTGATCGTGATACTTTTTGCCGTGGGGGTAACCCCGCTCTGTTTTAAGAGATAATCCATCGAAATACCGACGATATCGGTATGGCGCTCCGTGCCCACATTGTTGATCGTAAAATACGTTTTTTCCACCCTTCCGGCAGTCATCTTCTGTAACTCGTCCAACGTATAATAGCAGGGCTGGTCCACACCGTGGCCATCGATCATCACGACCCAATTATCGGCCTGAACAATTTTTAGGGGAGAAGGAAAAATAATCCGCCCTGCAACAGCGAGGAGTGCAAACAACACCAATATAAATAAAGCGTAACCGTTCCTTGCATTTCCATTGCCGAACATCGGATTAATTTCCCTCTCTCCCTAATAATCAAGCTACTGTTCTACAGGAAAATCTTCAATCAGTTGAACAGTTTTCTTCAACACCAAAATGGCATCAGTTACATTGATCTTGAAATCGCCGTCAACATCGGCAAGCGTAAACTGATCGGGATTGATCCTCTTCTGCAGTCCTACGATATACCTGAGGATAACTATTGCATCTGAAACATCCTCTTTTCCATCTTTATTGACATCCCCATATTTAAATCCAACCGGCTTCTCATCGCCGCCGACCACAATACGGGCCACCTTTTTTATGAATTTTGACTGGTTTATTTCGTGAACATCGCCTCTTTTTTGTCCTATATATAACCTCGGAGAATATTTGTCATAATCTTCCTCGGTAAGATCCTGATCCTCCCAGACTACCGGAGGATTTAACTCTTCCTTTTGCACGTCAAATAGCTCTTTCCGATAAAATCCAATCATAGGATCAACTTGCGCGGCACTATCCGCCGTAAAATCAGGGTGATAGTAGAGGTTATAAAGATCATTCAGCCTAAAATTAACGGTATAACCATCTTCTGCTTCAATAAAAATGGGAAGATCGAGATCATCTGTTATTAAATTCTCCCGGCCGCCGATAAAATCCAGCAGTTCATAACCTTTTACTTTCCATATTTTATGAAAGTCGTAGTTGTTGTTTGAGGAAAAATAACTTTCGGTCATCTCCTTGTCATCGGATTTATTAAACAGAACATCTTCCTTCAGGCCCGTTCCCGTAACAAATACATCGGGGCGCTCATACCCAACAACAATGCGCTCCACATTCTTTAAAAAGCTCGACTGGTTGATATCGTCAATATTTCCGTCTTCCTGCCCCATGTACAGCCTCGGCCTGTCGGCATCGGCATCATCTTCCGTCAACTCCCGATCTTCCCAGGCAACCGATTTAAGGTTGTCGGCATTAAACAGCTCGGCCCGATAAAAGCCAAGCATGGGATTTACCGCAACACCGCTTTCAAGGCTAAAATAAGGGTAACTATAACGGGATATTAACTCATCTATCGCAAAAGTTTTCGTAAAGCCGTCGGAGGCTTTAAAAGCAACGGAACAGCCGGCCCCTGCCCTTAAATTTTCTTTCCCGATAAGATCCAGATCATAGCCCCTTACTTTCCAGATTACGTAATAACCACCTTTATTCCTGGCAGAATAAATACGTTCTTCCTGACTATAATTATTCCAACCTTCACCACTGATTTCCACATCATTTACCAGGCCTGTTCCCACAATCTCAAGATTGGGATTACTGTCGGCCGCTTCCGCTTGCAGTGCAGGCACGGCAAACAGGACAAGCGTGTAAATAAAAGTCAGAAACAATACGAAGCTGTTAAAACTATTTCTCTTCCTGAGTAAATTCATTTCTTTAAACCTCCAATAATGTTTTTTGGTAACATCTCCATCCCTCCCCCGCATCGGGAGGAAGATAAAGATGTTTACAGGGAAATGAAGAAGTTACGCGGGTATGGTAAACTCCTCGATGAGACCGACCACATAGCGGAGCACAAGGATGGCATCGTTCACACCCGGGCCCTCTTTCCCGGCCACCCTGGCCCTTCCCAGAGCATCGGGGCCGTACTCTTCCCCGATGTCAATCAATCCTACAATATGACGCAGGATCAAAATGGCATCGTTGACGGTAACTCTCCCTTTACCGGTTATATCACCACGGGATGGGCTTATCGATACCCCGCCGATAAGGGTCAGACGATTGCGCCAATCTTCCCCGTCGTTGAAACGACGATAAATTCGTAAAGGCGAGGGATTGCCCCCGCTCTTATCCATATCCTCGAAAATCTCGCCGTTTACCTGATAAGTAACCAGATACTCCTGCTTGACAATCTCTCGCAGGGAGACAGTGCCGTAATCAAAACCATCGGTGGCAACCACCTTGACCTGCCAGTCAGGACTGCTAAATCCGGCATCCGCCAGCAGATCCGCCAGCAACACCCCCTTGCATCTGTCGGTCCTGGATCCCGATTTTGAAGACCAGGCATAACTGCCTTCTGTGGCCTTCAAACTCCTGAGGGCATCCAGCGTGTAACCTTTTGGAGAAACCTGCATTCCTTCAACGCTTATGGTGAAGACAGCCGGTCCATCCACCAAAACACCCGCTACCCCGCCGTTGGTCGCGATCCAGAGCTCGCCGTTATCAAAATATTTGATATACCATACATAGTTGAAAGCATCGGCAGGCCAGGTATTTTCCCGGTTATAAACCGCATAATCTCCATGCTTATCCCGATAATAAAGCCCCCCCCGCATTGTTCCAACCCATAACCCGCCGCTGCCATCCGCCTCAATCATCGTAATCCTATCGCTCTCACTTAGGTAGGGAAGGAATTCTTTATCTGTCTCATAAACAGTTGTATCGCCTTCCGGGCTGGTATAATCAACCTGGCCAAAACGACACACCCATAAACCTCCATCACGATCAAAGGAGATCGAACGTGCCCAGCGGCCGTCTCCTGTAAAACGGTAGGATGTAATTTCCCCTTCAGCATCCAGATAAGCATATCCTCCGGGAGAGTTCTGATCGGCAGCGTTCTCCGTATGGAATCCGAACCAGACACCACCTTTATCATCCAGGGTAATGGTGGTAACAGCCTTGGCAGGAAAATTCCCGGTCCCGTAACAGGTCCATGATTCATTACCATCAAAATAAACAGGTCCTTCACCCGTTCCCAGCCAGACACCGCCTTGATCGTCAAAAGCGATTGCCGACGTATAATCCGAGGGAAGAGGGCTGTTCGCTTTGTTGTAAACTGTCCACTCCATACCCGTTTTACGAACAATCCCCATCCCATTATCCTGGGATCCACCGGCAAACCATACGCCTCCATCCCGGTCTATCTTGATATCGGTAACCATATTATGAGGCAGGTAACCACCCTGTTTATCATAGATATACCATTCACCCCGCAAGTCACGGAAGGCTGCTCCTGCACCGTTGGTACCGACCCAAAGTCCTCCTTCACCATCGGGAGTCACGCAGAGAAGATTGGCGAAGGGAATTCCGCTTTCATCATCATTTCTATATATGGTCCAGTTACGTTCCGGCGGCGGTTTTAAGCCGGATTCAATCGGGATAATTTCGGCCCCGGTTATCAGGGTCATGCGGTTCCGCCAATCCGTACCCGCATTGTGATTCCGGTAAATGCGGATGGTGGAAGACGGATTATCTCCATATTTATCTTCGTCCAGAAAAGGAGCTTCGTTTACCAGATAGGTAACCAGATAGGCCTGTTCCCTGGCTGTCTGTAATGAAACTACACCATATTCAAAGCCATCGGTAGTAATGAAATCGATCTCCACGTCGGGATCAGTAACCCCGGCATCTTCCAGAACTTTCTCCAGCAGCACACCTTTACAAGTATCGGTAATAATATTTTCAAGAGATTTATAGGTATACTCACCTTCAGTCTCGTCGAGGGTTTTAAGATCATCAAGCGTGTATTCCTTGAGACCGTCTATAACCCCATCCCCACATACAGAAAAAACAATATCATCGGCAGCTTCAGCCTTCCATACCGATGACGGAAAAGCAAATTGACCCAGAAGCAGCGATAACGTCAGTAATAATGCCCATCCCCTGATCCTTTTTTTCTGCTTAAAAATGATCATATCACTACTCCTTGAATTATTTAAATAATAGCCGCACTTCCGTCCCGTAAATAAAAAAAAAGGAAGGCGTTATTCAGACAGCTCGTCGGGAAACTCCTCGATAAGACCGACCACATAGCGGAGTACAAGGATGGCATCGTTCACACCCGGATTCTCTTTTCCGGTCACCCTGGCTCTTCCCAGAGCATCGGGGCCGTACTCTTCCCCGATGTCAATCAATCCTACAATATGACGCAGGATCAAAATGGCATCGTGGCCGGTAACTCTCCCTTTACCGGTTATATCACCACGGCAGGGGGTTATCGATACACCGCTGATAAGGGTCAGGCGATTTTGCCAATCTTCCCCATCGTTGAAGCGACGATAAATACGTAAAGGTGAGGGATTCCCCCCGCTCTTATCCGTATCCTCGAAAACCTCGCCGTTTACCTGATAGGCAACCAGATACTCCTGCTTTATAATCTCCCGCAGGGAGACAGTCCTGTAATCAAAACCATCGGTGGTAACCACCTTGACCTGCCAGTCAGGCCCGTTAAATCCGGCATCCGCCAGCAGATCCGCCAGCAGCACCCCTTTGCACCTGTCGGTATTGGATCCCGATTTTGAAGACCATTTATAACTGCCCTCTGTGGCCTTCAAACTCCTGAGGGCATCCGGAGTGTAGCCTTTTGGAGGAACCTCCATCCCTTCAACACTTATGGCGAAGACATCCGGTGCGGAGGGATCATCTTCATCTTCTCTGATATCTTCGGCTATCGGTTTTTCATAGTTGCCTGTTCCCACTACAATACAATCAACCCACTTGGTCCACAGCGAATTATTTTCTTCGACAATCAGGCGCAGAGGACCAAATTCGTTATTATTTACATACCCATCATCCGATGATTTGGGAACCAGGGGATAACCACCCACGGCATACCCCAAAATAATCTCCCGGGTTACTCCCTGACTGTTTTTAACCCCGTCTATCACCTGACGTGTATTCAACAACTGATTATAATTAGGGCCGGCAAACACACGGACACTGTTTGGTTCAATCACACCATCGGCCAATCCGACAGCTTTCTCGATAATCTTCCAGAGAATAATACCTTCCCATTCCGATTCACCGCCGGCACCGCCGTTGTAAATATCCCTGATAACGTACTCGGTCATCGCCTCTACCTGCCTGAGACTGAAGGTGCGGGGCTCCTTCACCTGAGAGCCGGTTATCCGCAGGACAGATTCATCGAGATATTTCGTGTAAATTCCATGATTGTGTTTCCAACTATCGCCTCCCGTAGCCTCAACTTCAATCTCCACGATGTTGCGCATGGATTTGCCGCTGTTCAGATCACCCTCACGAGTCTGACCGATCAGCAGGCGCAAGGGGCCGCCATCATTACCGGCTGCCGTCTCATATCCTTCCGATGTTTTAGCGGGAACCAGGGGCTTCCCGTTTTTGCCAAAAGCCAGCATTACCCTTAAGTTATCGGCACCGGTCAGCTCGTTTATATAATACTTTCCGGCGATCTCATCCAGGCCAAAGGACTTGATGGAACCGTCAGCCGCTTTGAATGTAACGGCCTCCGCCCCGGCGGTGAAACCGATCTCTTTTCTGATATATTCATAGATATCGATACCCCGGTAGGCATCTGATTGTTTATTGTCCTCAGCTTTGGCCAGACAGTATTCCCTATTGAAAATATAATTCTGCATGAACTCCAGTTCGCTCACCTTGACCTGATGTTCTTTCCTTAACCCTTCCCCCTTGATGGTGAGGATATCATCGGCATATGCATCATAAGGTTCTTCCAGATGAGCCCAGGGGTCTTTGCTGATATTTATGGTAATCTTCTGCACATTGTTCAAACTACGCCCGGGTATTCCTGCTTCCGTCTGACCAAAAAGAGCAACCAGCGGCCCATCACAATTAACAATCGGAGATCCCATATAGCCGTCATCATTTTGGGTCTTTACCAGGGGATATCCGTTTTTGGCAAAAGCAATAACCGGCTTGAGGTTTTCATCCCCGCTTACTTCATTGAAATAATCACTTCTGACTATCTCCTCAAGAGATACCTCCAGAGTCCGATCTCCCGCCTCATTTTCAAAAACAACCGTTCCGCTATTTCCGGGCACTCCGATTTTCTCAAAGATCAGATAATTCAGATCGACGCCCTCATATAAATCGGATATCTTTTCATCGCCATCATATTTGGTGAAGAAATAATTTTTCACCCGAGCGCTATCGGCAGTTGCGGCAGGCACATCGTAAATCATGTCTTCCATATCTTTTACGGTCAGACTGACCTCTTTTACGGTTATCCCGTCTTCACCTATGACTGTAATATCTAGGGGGCTTTCGTCCAGTTGATCGTATGGCGCATAGGCATGGGTGGAATATCTGATGTCCTCGCCAATTATAATACGCCTGGCAAACTTGACCTGGTGGGAACCGTTGGTATGATCGTAACTTCTCTTCCCGAATATTACCCGCAGGGGGCCGCCGTCATTTCCCAGCCCGGAATTATAGCCCTGATCCTGCGGGTGGGTAACATACGGATAACCGTTAAATCCGTAAGCTATCAGTACCGGATACCCCGTCTTTAGAGGTTCCACCCTTCGGCCATCAAATGTTCCATCTCCTTTATCGAGCCAATCCTTCTCGTAATAACCATACAGCTCATCATTTCTAATCTCCCCCACCGTAAGGGGCGGGAAATTGTAATAATCCGCCGCTTCAAAATTAACGGGCAGGCTCTCGTCAATGCTCTCTTTATCCAGGCCCGCTCTCAGAAGCAAGTCCCATAATGGCACGCCCTTATATGTTCTGTAGTACCAGTAGTAATAGCTGTTGGAGAGACTGTACTCCTTTTCAAGATGAAGATCGGCCATCGCTTCCAGCTGTTCAACCGTATAGTTTATCTCTTTTCCCAGGCCGGTTCCCGTAAGAGTCAGTATATAATTTGTAAACCGGGGGTTATTGTACGGAGGATCCGTATGTTCATATACACCGGGTCCATCTTCTTCAATATAGATATAAGCAACATTCGAAAATACGACCCAGGGCTCCCCCTCTTGGGGAAGATAGGCAAATTTGAAACATCCGTCATCATTCCTCTTGGCGGGGATATAGCCTGCATCCAGATATGTATAGACCAATGGCACCTCATCGATCCCGTAGGCAATAATCATTTTTCGGCTTTCGTCATGGATATCTTCCAGATCAAAAGCAACGATCATCTGCCGATTCTTATCTTTAAAGACAACTTTTCCCGCACTCTCCCGCAAGGTGATGAAATTATCTAGGAGATAGGAAACTTTGATACCCTCATAAACACTTTGCACCGGTTCCCCGTCAATCAACTCCGTGTACGTCTCTCTTAGAAGGCCTCTGTTTTCTTCCTCGATCTGGCGTAACGATAACGCCCGATAGGATTCCGTACCCGGCCCATCGATGGTCATGGTCGCCCCCGTAATGGAATCGATGTGATAGGGCGCACCTTCATGGGTGATATGTTTGAAAGGACTGTCGGCAAATTCCCCGCCATCATCGACGGGGCGCTCGTCTCCGACGACGATACGAACAACTTTCTTCAAAAAATTCGATTGGTTCATATCGTCAATATTCCCGGCTTCCTGCCCCATGTATAGCCTCGGGCAATCATTATCAATATTATCTTCGGTTAATTCCTGATCGTTCCAGGTAATCGGCGGAACAAGCTGATCCCCCTCCTTGCTAAACAACTCCGCCCGGCAAAAACCAAGCATGGGATTCACAAGTGCACCGTTTTGAAGGGTAAAAGCAGAGGAATAATAAAGAGACTTCAGCTGCCCTACCGTAAAAAATTTCTTGACGCCGTCAGAAGCCTCGAAGAAAATGGAGCAGTCATCGCCTGCAGTTAAGTTTTCTGCGCCGATAAGAGCAAATAGATCGTAGCCTTTTACTTTCCATATCTTGTGAAAATCAAAACTGTTGTTTGAGGAGTAATAACTCACTATCTGGGAATATTTGCTCCAATCCGATTCATAAATAATAACGTCTTCCCT
>JBASYW010000190.1:0-3317 GCA_049277715.1 Dethiobacteria bacterium
GGTTTAACTTTTATCCTGATGTTTCCCCCTTCCGGCGTGTAACGGAGGGCATTCCCGATCAGGTTGGTCAACAGCCATATTATTTTATTGAAATCCGCTTCGACGGGAGGAAGCAACGGAGGTAAATCGGCTGTAATGGTAATCCCTTTTGCTTCCGCCTGCAAAGACAAAAAACGGATCGATTCTTCTACGAGCTCTTTTAGGTCCACTGCCTCTGTTTCCACATTGATGTAACCTGATTCCATCCGGGAAAGATCCAATAAATTATTAATAAGATTGTTGAGCCTGTCACAATCCTCTTCGATAGCCCTGACAATCTGTTTGCCTTTTTCATTTAAATTGCCCAATAGCCCTTCCTTTAACATACCCACCCCGATGGCAATTGAAGCAAGCGGCGTCCGGAATTCATGCGATACGATACTCACGAAATTAGTCTTGATCTTCTCAAGTTTACTAAACCTGGTAACATCAGATAACAGAACCAAAGTCCCGGACAGCTTCCCCTTTTGAAATATTGGAGTCACGCTGATTTTAAAGAAATATTCAAGATTCCGATCTTCCAATCTTACCGTAGCCGCCTCATATGAACTTTCGGAAGGAGCCCGGGTCCTTAGAACTTCCTCGATAAGACTTTCTATCTTATATATTTTAATCGCATCCATGAACCTTACCCCTTGAACCTCGGCACAGGAAACATGGAAAACCTCCTCTGCCTTCGGGTTAAGCCAGACAATACAACCTTGATTATCTGTCAGAATCAAAGGATCCGGCAAGGTATCCAGTACGGCATTTCCATCAAAAACAACCCTGTCTTCGTTTTGCATTTAAACAGCCTCTTTTTATCAATTATCCGGAACAAATTTATCCCGGTCATTTCTTCTTGAATTATTCATCCTCTCGGGAAATCCAAAACGAATCTTTATTTATTATATTAGAAACCAAGTTCTTCCCCAACTAATAACACTTTCAAATTTGTGCGCATGGGATTACCTTCGATGATGGTCGTCACATTACAAATACGGGAATCATGATGGCAATCGGTACATTTGCCCCGGCGGGCGCAGGGAAGATCCAGATTCAACCTGCGGGCATTAAGCGGAGATGCAATGTTTCTTATCCTTTTAAATGCAGCGTCAAGATCCGGTACAATTTTATTCGTTCCGGCTACGACAATCACTGTTTCCGGACCAAAAACCATGGCTGAAACCCGATTTCCTATGCCATCAACATTAACCAGCCGGCCATCATAAGTCAATGCGTTTGTTCCGGTGAGATAATATTTGGCTTGGGACGCCTTCTTCCTTACTGTTTCCATCTCCTCCGATGGGCAGATCCAATGCCAGAGGACATTGCACCCTTTATGATGCAGACCGTTGATAATATCGATCTCCTGAATGGTTACGGAACCGCCTATGCCCACGGTCTCTCCTTCGGGAATAATCTTTA
Organism: Dethiobacteria bacterium; assembly: GCA_049277715.1. Classification (GTDB taxonomy): domain Bacteria; phylum Bacillota; class Dethiobacteria; order DTU022; family PWGO01; genus JAAYSV01. Next base: position 1,447 of record JBASYW010000190.1, read on the forward strand.
AAATTTCCTCCCGGGCCAGGTGCCTGTTCTCTGCAAAACAAGCCTCGATTCTTCTTCTCTTCAAAGCTTCAATTACTTTTGGAATAATCACATTTAAATACTTCCCCATCGGTTTTTATTTCTGGTTCGGCAAGGCATTCTTATCGCCTTCCACGAGATATTCATGCTGGTCGCTGGCGATAATCTTCTTCTCCAGGAACAGATCGGGTTTTAACTCGCAACCCTCTCCCACAATACAATCCATAAGCTGGCTTCCATGACCGATACTTACATCTTCCCAGAAAATGCCCCTTTTAATGATCACATCCTCATTAACCGTGGTCTTCTTACCGAGAGTTACCGGTCCATATATCTGGGCTCCCTTGCCGATAAAGCAGTCGTCACCGATAACGACGGGACCGACGATTACAGTTTCGGGATGGATTACCGGCCTCTCGCCGAGCCAGATGTTCGATTCAAACCGCTTGCCCGGTATATCCACTTCCACCAATCCGGTCAACATATCATAATGAGCCTCCCGATAAACCTCCAGATTACCAATATCACACCAGTAATCTCTCATCGCATAGCCGGAGATCTTTGCACCCTTCTCTAAAAGTTTGGGGAAAACATTGATGCCAAAATCATAAAACTGATTTTTGGGTATATATGAAAATATCTCATTTTCAAATAAATATATCCCTGTATTGGCCAGGGTGCTGATCGCCTCTTTCAATGCCGGCTTCTCCTGAAATCGTGTAATATAACCCTCACTATCCCTTGTAACCACGCCATACTGTGTAGGATCAGGCACTTTTTTTAGAGCCAGAGTGGCTATACCTCCATGAGATCGATGATAATTATAAAATAAATTGAGGTTGATGTCTGTTAAAACATCCCCGCTAACTACTAAAAAAGAATCCCCTCCAAAGAATTCCTCAACGTTTTTAACCCCGCCGGCCGTGCCCAGAAGCTCCTCTTCATAAGAATATGTAATGTTGACCCCAAAAGGTTCACCTCTGGCGAAGTGTTTACGTATCGGTTTAGGCATATAGTGAAGGTTGATTACTATGTCAGTAATGCCATATCTCCTTAGCAGCCTTATCGTATGCTCAAGGCAAGGCCTGCCGGCGAGCTGTACCATGGGCTTCGATACCAAATTTGTTAAAGGCCGAAGACGAGTTCCCAACCCCGCTGCCAAGATCATCGCTTTCATGGATATAACCATCCTTTCAAAACTAATGTTCTCTATATAAAGGTAATATTTATTATACCATAATAGCACTTCACAAAATAATTATGCCCAAAAAAGAACGGGCTCGCTCCCATAATTAATATTACTTGAGGAACTCTGCCCGATAAATTCTCCATTAAATAATGTACAGATCGTATATCCTGTTGCATTTACTTTAAGTAACTTTATGTAACAAGATTATTGTTATAAACAGGTGGTTTAACTTATGTTTTTGGTGATATTACCATATAAAAAGATGTACTTTTTTAAGTACAGACCTAACGCTTTTATTAATTATTTGAGGGTAGGCTATGGTTATAATGGTTAACGATATGTTCCCAAATAAATTTTGCGGGAAAAGCCTCTCATGCCTCTCATCAAATAACAATAATATTAAATTATCAGGTCCGGCCTTTCAATCTTTTTCTCTTTTTGGCTCTTCTTCTCTTCTTGCGCTGCCTTTTTAATTGTTTTCTGGATAATGTGGTCTTTCCTATTGTTAAGCCCTCCCTTTATAACTTCTTTAAAGACAACATATATTTTAACCGCAAAATGGTATTAAAGCAACAATATAAACTATCTTGTGTTATTAATTCGTTCCGACGTTGTCTTGCTTGCCGTATACCTCTACGTTTTATTGCCATATACAGCATCATCC
>JBASYW010000191.1:0-3049 GCA_049277715.1 Dethiobacteria bacterium
TCCATTATCAAATTCCATATTGACGATCTGATTATCACATACATCATTATCACAATGAAAAACACACCGGCCGTAGGGGCCTTCCTTCAAAGCCCGCTCCTTCCCCTCTTTTGAACAATCGTCGGTAATAACAGAGGCCGGCCATACGTCCCATTCAACAAGTGTCTTTAAAGGCCGATATATCATGCTTGCAAATTTAACAATATGTGGACAATCAAGCGCAACTCTCGCTACAAGCCTCTTATAAAAATAACGGGAACGCAACCCTACCTGCAACAAAGGTTCAGCTCTCCCATATAGGCGGGGAGCATACCATTGACATGTATCTTTGACCTTACAGCCATCAAGGCAACGAAGAGTAGCACCCTCGGGCGCATTTTCTTTCCGGTAAAAGTTCAGACCGCCAAAAGAACTTAGCTTATTTACTGGAGAACCAATAAGCCAGTAGATAATGTCCAGATCATGACAGGTTTTTGCCAGAATCATGGGGCTGGATTCTTCAGTGCGACTCCAATTACCCCGTACATAGGAGTGTGCAAAATGCCAGTATGAGATATTCTCACTATGGTTTATATTTGTAATTCTTCCGATCCGGCCTTCATCAACTACTCTTTTTATCGTGGAAAAGAACGGAGTATAGCGCAGGACATGGGCTACCCACAACTGTTTACCCGACTGTTCGGCAACATTTACCATTTTGTAACAATCTTCCTGCGTTGTGGCCATAGGTTTCTCGACCATGACATGATAACCAAGCTCCAGTGCTTTCAATACCGGAGCGGTATGCATCTGGTCCTGAGTAGCAACAAAACAGACATCTGCCATCTTTTCTTGCTCCAAAATATCTTCCCAGGATTCAAAACAATTCTCCTTACGAATACCATGTGCTGCCGCAAAATTATTACGCTTGATATCCCTCGGTTCTGCAACCGCCAGAAATTTAATTTTATTTTTATTCCTAAGTGCCCATTGCCCGTAAACGCCGCTCCCTCTGTCACCGGCACCTATCAAAATGGCAGTTACCATATTTCTACCATCCTCCTAATACCCTGGTATATTTTATCTCCACATAATATTATAGCTACTGATCATTATCATTAGTATAAGAAATAGAGGCTTTAAAGTAAAGAAAAAGAGGGATATTGTCATGTTTTTCAAGAAACATCTTAATATTTCTTGATCATATTTTATCAAAACAATATTATAATATAAATTGAGTTCTTAAAAAATTTGTCTAACAATATATAATTATGTTAAAATAGCTGTGTTATATCAGATAAAGAAAGATGTTATCTTTTTTTAAATTGCATTCTTCCAAGGGGGTTGAGGATGAATCTACCAAGGCTAGCCGTGGAACGACCGATCGCTACCTGCACAATATTACTTCTGATCATGGTTATCGGTATTGTTTCACTATCCCAGACTTCCCTTGGTTTGCTGCCGGATATCGATCCTCCGGTCCTGGCGATCATCACTGTTTTCCCGGGGAGTGCACCCCAGGAGACCTTGGGTCTGGTTACGGAACCGATTGAAGATATGGCTTCAACCACAAGCGGACTTACTTCATTATATTCATTTTCTCAGGAAAGCCTTTCTCTGATTATCCTCCAGTTTAAATGGGGTACCGATGTCAGTCTGCTAAGAGAAGATATTGGTGCACGGCTTGATTTGCTTACTTTGCCGGAAGGGGTACAGCGCCCCATAATCCTGGAATTCGACCCGACCATGCTGCCGATCATGCAGGTTACGGTAAGTGGAAGCGAAGATCTGGTTACGCTTACTGATCAAGCAAATGACATCATCGCCCCCCGTTTAGATACCGTGCCGGGAATCGCCAGCGTAAGCGTTGAGGGTGGAGTTAATCAAGATCTGTTTGTACGCCTTTCACCCAAACTGGTGGAAGAAAACAATTTATCCTTTGGCACGGTTGTAGATATCTTGAGGGCCAGCCTCCTTGATATACCTGCCGGTATAAAAGATGTGGATGATCATAACGTCAGACTACGATTCGTGGGCAAGACCCCGGATATCAACCTTATTAAAAATATCGTGGTGGGGTTTGATATGGATGAGGATAGATTGAGAGAGATGCTGGGCAAATCAATCAATATCGACCTTAACAAACACCTGTCCACAATGGATCTTCCTGAATTTGAACCGGATAACATTCCGATGAAAACCATTTACCTGAAAGATATAGTCGAGGACATCTACATAGATAAAGAGCATAATTATATCATCATCACGCCGATAACCGATCAACCCGCCTATACGATTTCCCCCGATGTGCTGGCCGAATTTTTACCTCCTGAATGGAGTGATTATCTGGCCCAAAATCCCGATAACCTGCCCCCTGATGGCCTAAACCCGGGGCAGATAATTGTACCGATACAAGATGATTCCGTTCAGGATATTGACGAAGAACAAATCGGGAACACGGTTATCAACAAGGTTCCGGATTATGAAGTATGGATGGAGCAGATTAAAACAGACGTTACCAAGGGACTTGATAAGGCATCAAGAAAAATTGAAAGTTCCTTGACTGAACTTGCTCTGACGTTCATTCTCACACAAGCGGGAATGTCCGATAATACCCAGATGTTTGAAGGCGACCTCCCCCTGATACCCATTTGTCTGGGATCAATAGCCGACGTCGGCATTGATCAACATTCTCGAAGCACCATAACCAGAATAAATCAACAGCCGGGCATCAGCCTCATCCTTCAGAAAGAAGGAGATGCCAATACCGTAGCGGTCGCTCGTGATGTCCGCAAGGTTCTGGATGAGGTAAAAGCCGAGTTTGCTTCCGAGGGTAGAGACTTATCTTTTGCTTATCCTCTTGACCAGGGACGTGAAATAGAGATAGCCCTTCTGGATCTAGGTTGGGCACTGCTGGGAGGCGCATTATTGGCTATCGCCATCCTCATGCTCTTTTTGAAAAATTGGCGTACCGCTTTGATAATCGGGCTTTCCATCCCTACCGCCGTTATTTTTACTTTCTCCATGCTCTATTTCACGAAGATGACTATCAATCTGATGACTCTGGGAG
>JBASYW010000192.1:0-2469 GCA_049277715.1 Dethiobacteria bacterium
ATGCATAACAAACAAACGTGGTAAAATCTTCCATGGGAATACTACTCACCTTTCAGATTAAAATTCTCCTTATAATTTTGGCCGAATTATCGGTGGTTGCTCCCCAGCGGGCAGATGGGGGTACATAGAAAACGCCCATCCGGCTGTATTCGTCGATGTCTTCCTCAAATCCATCGCCTTCCTCGACCAATTCCTGATATCTGGCTTCGAATTTATCTGATATGTATTTAAGAAAAATCAGGCCCAGAACCACATGCTTATACTCTGAAGCATCAATATTGCCCCGCAAAATATCCGCCGATGCCCATAATTGCTTTTCAAAACCTACATCTGCTGAGTTTAATGCTGCCAATTTGTCGTTCTCCTCCCTGTTCTTGTTTAACCCATGACTGTTCCCATAGTATTGTGCTCATCCTATCATCGGAAAGTGACATTATTGTGTCCCTTTGTAAAGCTATTCTTGTTCATTTCTTCATTTTTGCCTATATATCCTGCCTAATCTGGCAAATCATGTCATTATATCGCCTTCCGATGTGGTAAAATTTAGTAGGAAGAGAGGTGGTCGTGTGAGCGACTTAAAGAAACCCGGTCAAGATAATCAACCTGCTGGGAAGTACAGAGAAGTCGGTCCTCATGGCGGGAAAATACCTAATCCTAGAATCGTAACCATTGACCCTGGAGATAGGCTGCCACCGACTCAAAAACCAGGCAACAAATGGAAGAAGCAATGAACGTATAGATCCCCTTTTCGGTGGCACATAGTCAACTCCCGGCTTAGGTCGGGAATTTCTTTCAACCAGCACATGTACTGAGTGATTTATCCCATAAAAAGTAAATGTTCTTTAGCTACGTCTGTAAGCTGGTATTTTATGAATGCTCATATTGCTCATAAGCCAGGGAAGAGAATGCACAGTAGATATTCACCCACCGGACAGGTTCATGAGAATATTGACTTGATCTTTTACCATGGAAATGGGTGGCCTATGGATGCCCGCAACCTAGGGCGCAGATTTAACCAGTTGGTCAGAATATACGGCCATCCCCAGCTGCGCTTCCATGATCTGCGGTATACCTACGCTCCCTATTCCGGCCGCTGGCGTGGATACCCAAAAAGGTTCAGTACATACTCGGCCACGAAAGTATCCGCACTACTCTAGACGTTTACGGCCACGTGCTTCCCAGCATGCAGCGCGAAGCTGTGGATCGGCTGAATGATTTTATGGGACAGTAGAGGAGGAATTGTTCATGACATACGGCTGGGATAAGCTCAATCATTTACAAATAGGCAGATACGCTGAATAAAATAGAACTCACCGCTTACGGCTGTGATGTATATACCTCAGAAGTAGATGATCGAGGGATTGATCTCATGGTTCGAAAAGACAGCGACCATCAAATTTACCAAAAGCTAATCTTGCCTTTCTTAACCCGTATGAGTTTAGTAAAACGATAAACCTACTCATTCCAAAAGGAGGCTCAGCAGATGTTTAAAGAATATGTTTGTTCATTAGTCTCTAAGTTCCCTATACATGGTACATTCAAAATTCTAAACGGCAGAGAATTAAGCAATAAGATCAGGGAAAACCGAGTTCCTGATAAACCCGGAGTCTACCTAATATACTCAGAGTCAATTGACCCCGAAAGCCTTTTATACATAGGAAAAGCTGGTACGATGAAAACCGACGGCTCATTTAAGAATCAAGGCCTCTCCGGGAGATTATGTGCTAAACAAGATGGAAAACCCAGGCCTCAATTCTTTCAGGAAGTAATGGATCAGTTTGCTATTCAAGCTTTGTACTTCCAATGGTTCGTAACATTTGCCGAGGACACGAAGATATTGCCCGCCAAAGCTGAAGCGGATTTAATACAGGTATACTATGATACCTTTGGCCGCCTTCCCTTATTAAACAAAGATATTTAAACTATCTGCTTATCCATCCATGCACGCAGCTGATCCTTGCGAACCAGTATCCTTCGCCCGATTCTGACTGCAGGGAAATCCGGACGCCTGCACAACTCATAAGCAGTCCATTTGGATATATTCAAAATCTCTGAAAGTTCATTCACTTGCAAAACTTCAGGAATATTTGTCCAAGTACCGTCGAATTTCTGCGGTGGTCTTTTTTCTTTACCCCTTTGCATCCATTCCACCAAAACCCGTAAGCCCTCCATCACCTTTTGCATATCCTGCTGAGACATCGTTTCCACAAAATCATCTCCTATCCGTTTTCTTCAATCATTACCCTGAATTCAGGAAAGCAAACCCAGATTGGCGACGGCCTTAAAATTATGGCGACGATTTGGCGACGAGAAGGCGAAAACTGAAATTCCCAAAAAAACAGCAAACCGCGCAAACCTGCGCGGTTACTTAGTTTTAGGTGGAGCCGATGGGCGGATTCGAACCGCCGACCTGCTGATTACGAATCAGCTGCTCTACCACTGAGCCACATCGGCATATTATAGTATGGC
>JBASYW010000193.1:0-2715 GCA_049277715.1 Dethiobacteria bacterium
GCATAAAGATAAAGGAGAACATCTCATTCAAGTTCGTCACCCCTTCTCATGTGGGGTCGAACGCCCCCCGTTCCTTCTGAATGATCGTTCATCAGCTTGTTCTGCAGATCCAGAAGATCATACTGACAGCGATAGAGATCGCGCAGGTGAGGGCTTCTGATCACCTCTGCCGCATTTCCGTGGATATGCATCGAGCCGTTGATACAGATAAGCGAGTGAGTGAAGGAGGCGATACTCCTGAGATCATGCGAGACCATCATGATGGTAAGGTTGAGTTGTTTCTGCAGGTTTTCCAGCAGGCGGAGAAAACTTTCCCGGGCGGCCACATCGAGACTGGAATTTGGTTCGTCGAGCAAGAGTAACTGTGGTTTGGCAACGATGGCTCTGGCCAGAAGGATGCTCTGCTGCTGGCCTCCGGAGAGGGCGTGAAACGGGTGGTGCGCATAATCGGCCAGCCCCACACTTTCCAGCGCATGAAGGACCTGTCGTTGTCGGCGGGGTGATGAAAAGAGGCTCCGGGGGTGATGGTTCAGCAGGCCCATCGAAACGACATCGGTGGAGGAGACAGGGAATCTCGGTTCAAAAGCATGCATCTGGGGTATATAACCGATCAGGCGGCGTTTTTCACCCAACAGTGCGGGCTTGGTTCCAAACACCTGGATCTTTCCCCGATCAATTTTCACCAACCCCAAAATCGCTTTTAATAGAGTGGTCTTTCCCGCTCCATTAGGGCCGATAACCCCAACAGTTTCACCTTTATTTATCTGAAAGCTGATATTTTCCAGTATCTGAACCCCGTCTATGTTGATGGAAACATCCTTCAATTCTATGATGGGCCGGTCCAAAATCAATGCTCTTCACCTCCCGGAAATATTTTTGGGATTATTCTTTCAATCCCTCCGCCATTATTGCGGTGTTATGCCGCATCAACTCCAGGTAGGATCCTCTGCCGGGAAGCCCCTCGCCTCCCAGAGGATCAAGCAGTAATACCCGGCCGTCGATCTCGGCGGCGATACTTTCAGCCAAAGCCGGGTTCAATTGCGACTCGGCAAATATTGTGGATATACCGAGGGCCTCGGTGAGATCTACAAGTTCGGCGATCCACCGGGGCGAAGGCTCTTGCCCCGGATGTTCGGAGATCACCGCTGCTTCCTCCAGTCCATAACGTGCGGCAAAGTATGCCCATGCAGAATGGCAGGATATGAAGGAACGGTTTTCAAGCGAGAAAAGTCGATCATTTATTTCTTTATCAAGTTTGGTAAGCTCTGTGCGGTATGCATTACTATTTTCTGCAAAGCAGGTTTTCCCCTGGGGGCAACTACGGGATAGTTCCCGGGTGATTACCATAATGATATGATCCCGTACCATCACGGGGTCAAGCCAGATATGAGGATTATTACCGTGTGTGCAGTAGATATTGTTGCTCTCTTTACAGTTATGATCGTGAGGCGATGAAGGAGAAGCCGCCAACTCCATATTTTCCGAAAGGCGGACAATCGACAGATCCCGATCCGCCGCGGCAGAAAGTTTTAAAGACCAGTCGTCAAGACCGTTTCCAATATAGACAAAGAGATCAGTTCGGGCCATGGCTTTAACCTGTGCCACGGTTGGTTCAAAAGTATGGGGGTCGGCTCCCGGCGGCAGCAGGCAGGTTACATGAACGTAATCCCCCCCGATATTGCGGATTATATCGGCGATGGGGAAAATGGTGGTAACGATCGACATCTTGTTTTCTTTATCCGGATTCGTGCCGTATTTATATTGACAACCGGCAGTCAGTACGGCGATGCAGATGCAGATCATGATCAGAAGGTAAAATAAACACCGGCCACGAAGTGACTTCAATTATGACCCTCCCCTGAAAAAGTAAGGCCAAATATCATTTTAGCAGAAAATTAAATATCTATAAATACTTATCTTCTTATCTTGATAAATATAGTACTGTCCTTCCCCGATATGATTGATGCAATTTCAAGAAGAGAGACGGGGTTTCATCTTTAAATATTTTTCAAAAAAAGGTTTAAGATTGATAAATAGAGAAATAAATATATCCAATAAACATAACTTTATTATAGATTTAAAAGGGAGGAGAAACAAATGTTGGAAAAGAGAAATGTTTTGAGGGTGGCGGCTGTAACCGCTCTTTTCTTGAGCCTTGTGTCTCTTATTTACGGGATTGTTTACATAATTGTGCCGGAGAAAGCCCCTTTTTTAAATTTTTTCGGCATATTGATTTTGTTGGCGTTCACAGCGAACATTTTGGTCGTATATATAAATAATTTATGGGGCGCAAGAGGGAAGTTAAATGCTTTCGGAACGTTCTATCTGTTATTTTTCATGGCGGCGGTACTGGGGATGTGGCTTGGCGTTTTGCAGGCTACCAATGCGTTCGAGAACCGGGAATTCTACCGAATGATGTATTTCGTTGTTTACCCATCTTTTTTTGGTGCTTTGGGGTTTGGCGTTATTCATTCGCTGATGACCCTGGCCGGGATTTCCGATGACTTTCCCATCAGAAAACGTTTTTCGTTGGAGGAGATGGAGCGGAAAATGCCCTTCTGGAAGAAGATTATCCTATTGCTGCTCTACATCCTCTTTCTACCCTCCTTCTTTCTGGTATATGTCCTGCTGACCTGCTATCTGGGGATAACCCAGATTCTGGTCTGCCAGTTCGGTATATTCTGGGCTTTCCTCTTTTTTAGCCTGGCCCTGTTG
>JBASYW010000194.1:0-4531 GCA_049277715.1 Dethiobacteria bacterium
AAATTTCTTTATAAAAAAGAGGCAGCTGGTCGTTACGGAATGCACGGGAAGTGATCGTCAGTTTTTCCAGCTGGTCGAGCATCGCCTTCTTGATCCTGGGATGACAATGCCCCTGATTGACAGCCGAATAGGCCGAGAGGCAGTCCAGATACCTGTGCCCTTCCACATCGTAGACCCAGATGCCCTCTCCCCTGGTAATGACCACGTCCAGCGGCATGTAATTGCGGGCTCCATATTGGTCCTCCAGTCTGACAAAATAATCGGTCCGGCTTCCTGTTTTTCCCATGATAAATCCTCCTCTTCAAAAACTGTTTCGTTTGTATAGTATGTTTTAGAACATATAATGCCTCCGGGACTGCACCGGGGCAGCCCTCTTTAATGTCACGGGGACAGGTCCCTTGACATAAGGATAACCGGCGCACCGGCAACAGTTTTGCTTTTCCATGGCTTGCCGCCGCCGTTTACGCCGTCTATCTAACCCTCCACCCGGAAAAAGGACTCGTCAAACTCGGGCTTATCATCATAACGGGCCATGAACAGTCCGGGCAAGGAATCGATCTGTTCAAAGAGCGACGGATCGGCATCAATCCCCGCCTCATGCAGTGCCGCCAACACTTCTTCCGCCGTCGGAGGACAGCCCTTGATAGCGATCATCCGGTTTATTTTCGGATTATCTTTATGAGCATTGTACATGCACTGACCCAGCAGGATGGTCGCCCCCATTCCCTCGGCCGGCTCCATGGATTTGCCGGTCAATACCTCGACCTTTTCCCAGGGCTCCCCCTTCCATGCATAGCGAATGGCGTTGAGCACCAGCCCATTATAGGCCGAACAATAAGTGCACATGGTCAGGTCGTACTTGCGGTAAAAAATACCCGAGATCCCCTGCCGTGCCAAAGCCATGGGCATCTCCCCCGCTTCATTCTTAACATATTCAAAATCGTGAGGATGGTATGAGGAGACCTCCTTCATATTTTCTCCCACCACCTCGATATCCGAAAGATCAAGCGGCCGCCCTCTGTTTTGGGCCGCCAAAGCCAGATGTGGCACCTCTTTTGGATCATGGCCCAGCAGCCCGGCACCCACCAGATCGGCGGAAAGAAGATCGGCCGAAGCTACCAACAGATTGGTCCGCCTCATCCTGCCGTCAAAAGACGGCCCCCTTTCCAGCGAATAGATCCCGTCGATCACGGTAAGCATGGGCGGCATCCGGTCGGCCAGCCGGGAGACGTAAAAGTGAAGATTCTTATGCGGATCCGCACTGTGACATCTTTTTCGGGAAGGGATATCGATCGTCCCTTTCAGATTTTTAATCCCCAGACTGACCACGGTCTGATTGTGGGATTTCAGCACCGGAATATTGACCACAAAATCACTGTTGATGATATCTTCATTGAATTTCAGGCTGATGCCGTCCCCCAGATCCACCGCCGTAAAAGGACGGGCCATGACATTGATATATTTTACGCCGTAACGCCGGTGCAGGTTCTCATATCCAAGTGTATTGAAGGCATGGGCCGGGGTCTCCGTGTCTTTACGATCGACGACGATCCCTTCCCCGATGGTTATATCATCTATCCCGTACTCCTTCAAAAGAACGACCATATCTTCGATGACCCGTGAGGTCGTGATGACCCCCCACTTGGGAAAAACACAGGCCTTTGTCCAGAACACGATGTTGGGCTTGATAAAAACACGGGCATTTCCGGGCATCTGCGCAAGGCCCTCACAACTTGATACCGCCTTACGTACCGATTCATAAGGTTTTTCATAGCGTACAATCGAAACGAGGCGCTTACCCATTAAACAATAAACCTCCTTCCTTGTAAACCACTTTTAACCGGCCGGTTCAGTTACCGACTGTTAATCTTTTGGGAGAAGAATACTCCCCCTTTTTAAACAGTCCGCCCGTTAACGCCAAGGAAGAAAAAAAGATATTTATGCCCGCGGTGCGGACGATTTAATTTTAACACATTATGGGGGTACGGTCACCTTTTTACCCCCGGTCCCCTTCATTGTTTCCTCAGGGAGAAACACCCCCTTTTCAGCAACCGAAGGATCTTAACCACCACAAGTACCTCCATCATCACCCGGAACGGAATAACCCCGCCCGGAGTTACTTCCGGCCACATATTCTGCTGTTGTTTATGGATGAAAGGAAAGTGCTTGCCCAAAAACCCAAGATTCTTCGCTTCGCTCTGAATGACAAAAAAAATAATTGTTGTCATCCGGAGGGAGCGGCTCCTTTTTTCTGTCATTCAGAGGGAGCGGCAGCGACCGAAGGATCTTAACCACTCCGTGCCGCCTGCATCATCCGGAATGATATAGCCTCGCCCCGATGACAATAAAAAGCGCTCGGAACGGAATCTCCACGGAGTGCCTCCTTCAAGTGCGTGCACATTAAATAAAAGCAGGCGGATTCTTCCGATCAGCCTGCTTTTAATAAATGGGAGACGGATTATTACATTGGTTAAGTTTCATGTCTCTTTGCTCCGGATTGTTTTCATCTGCTGCAAGTTTCATCGTGCTTGTTAATCCGTGAACAAATATGGTTTCCTAGATCCGATGTGTTAGGCCCGACGTTTTATCATCTCTGTTGTCATATCCGTTGCTTGATCTGCTGCCGATTCTGTTGCTCGATCCGATGTCGGTTTCTGCTGCTTATCAATTATCGATTTCGTTGCTTGATCCGGTGTTGTTTCTGCTGCTTGACCCGGTGCTGATCCGGTTGCTTCATCTGCTGTTGAAAGCAAAGCCCGTATTCCTGAGGTCAAAATCCCTTTCCAGTGAAAAACCTTCTTCTGCTGCTGTCTATACTAAAGTTAATCCGTCTCCAAGATTAATATTCCTGATGTATCGCCCCCGCCATCATTTTTCCGTAGCCTTTTTGGAATATTTGGTTAAATAAACAAACCGCATCAGGAGAGATTCCAGGATGTTGATGGGTCTGATCTTTCCAAACAAGCTCGAGCCGATAATGGTCTTGCATCCCTTCTCCATGACCATGACCACCGCAGCGGCATCACTTTTACTTGGCCCGCAACATAGAGCGCCGTTATTTTCAATCAATATGGCATTCCGCCCTTTTATTGTGCGGGCTATCTTCTCCGCCGCCGTCGTCGTCCCGCAATATCTGACCGTAGGAACGCTGATCCCAACGATCTGAGCAAAATCATCGAGCAGTGGATAGATCTCTTTTTTTAAGCGTGAAACGGTAAAGATATCCGGTGCCACGGAGTGGATAATGGCCTTGATCTCTTTATTTTTTTGGTAGATCTGCCGATGTAAATCGGCCTCGGCCGGAACTCCCTCCTGGGACCATGTATCGTAAAGACCGACCTCAACATAGCCGTCTTTATCTTCAGGAAACGGCCTCTCCGTGGTCGGATCAAGATATAGCTTGAAATAGTTGTCCTCCCGGACACTGTTGTAAAGAGCTTGGGGTGCAACATCCGCAGAAGCGGTGTTATTTGTGGCTGAAACAACAAAGCGCTCTCTCAGGGCATTTTCGTCAAATTCTTCATCCCCGCTCAAGCTCAGGTAACGTTCCTTCACAAAATCAGCACAGACCTTCTCCAGCGAGGAGGCCACCAGAAATGCTTCCTCGTAATTCTGCCCCAAACAGAGCGCCCCGTGGTAGGCCATGATAACCGCCTGGCTGTTCGGCATGAGCGCCTCAGCCACGCCTTTCATCAGTTTTTTGGTCCCGGGAAGCCCGTAAGCGGCACCGGGAACCCGCGGCCCGATTATCGCCGCCAGTTCCGGATCGGTTACATCGATATAGGTCTGTAACGGGCTTACCATGGAGGCGTTGATCTGGTGAGTGTGGATGATAAAGTTAATATCCCGGCGGCGTTTATATACCTCCGCATGGATTCCTTTTTCGGAAGACGGTTTCAGATTGCCCACATAACTGCAATCTTCAATATTAACCAGAACTATCTCATCGGGTGTCAATGTTTCGTATGCTCTTCCGCTGGGGGTAATTACAAACTGGGTCTCGCTGATGCGACAGCTTACATTACCCCAGGTCCGGGCAATCAATCCTGATTCAACAAGTTGTTTGCCGGCAAGAACCACAATCTCTCTGGCTTTACGTAAGTTCATGTTACACCTCGTCAGCCTTATTTCTCTTTCATAGCCACGTTGGCAAAAACCCTGTCAAAACGGCTCAACGCATCATCGATCATCTCTTCGGTATATGCAGCATTGGTGTAGAGCCGGCTGCCGGCAAGGGTGACCAGGCCTTCGGCCATATAGGCGGCTCCCATATGCTCCATCTCGGTTTTACGCTCGGAAGTAGCCTTGATCACGCCGGGGATGGTCCATGGTTTTTTCATGTCGATACAGAAATGCATCGTCCCCACCGTCTCCAGATGAACGATTGAACCCTGGTTAAAAGCTACAAAGGGCAAATTGTGTTTTTTGATCAGATCCTGCAGCCCCTCGGTCAGACGATCACCCATCCGACCGGCTTTCTGAGCGGCATTGGTCCTCTCCATCTCACAGATGGTATAATACCCGGCCACGC
>JBASYW010000195.1:0-1836 GCA_049277715.1 Dethiobacteria bacterium
CGATAACACCATAACACCACCTGACCCAAAAAATCCTTTCTAATCGGGTTATTGATACTCACTTTTTTCAGCAACTTTTTTATATCCATATTTTTATAATCGATCAGATTATCTTCAGGCAGATAATCTTCCGGATCAGCACTGTTTATATAAGGGAAACTGGCGGGAAAAACTTCATTGAAAATTAATTTCCCCACCGTCGTCAACAGAACACCCGATTTTTCTTTAAATTCATCTTTTTTGATCCCGGCTATCCTTACAAATATCCTGGCCTGCAAATCTACATATTTCTGTTCATAGGCCATGAACGCTTCCTCTGAACCGGCGAAAATACTGCCTTCGCCTTTGGCTCCTTCTTTCTCCAGAGTAAGGTAGTAACATCCCAGCACGATATCCTGAGTTGGTGAAGCAACCGGGTTGCCATCCTTGGGATTGAGGATGTTCTGTGCCGATAACATCAACAACCTCGCCTCCGCCTGGGCTTCCGCCGAAAGAGGAACATGGACGGCCATCTGATCGCCGTCAAAGTCGGCATTGTAGGCAACACAGACCAGAGGATGTATCTGTATGGCCCTCCCCTCAACCAGAACAGGCTCAAAAGCCTGGATTCCCAGACGGTGCAATGTAGGAGCCCGGTTTAACAGCACCGGATGTTCCTTTATTACTTCTTCGAGCACGTCCCAGACCTCGGGACGGATCTTCTCCACACTTCTTTTTGCACTCTTGATATTATGGGCGAGTCCATCGTTGACCAGTCTTTTCATGACGAATGGTTTAAAAAGTTCAAGGGCCATCTCTTTCGGCAAACCGCATTGATAAAATTTGAGTTCAGGGCCAACCACGATTACCGAACGTCCTGAATAATCCACCCGTTTACCAAGCAAATTCTGGCGAAAACGGCCCTGTTTCCCTTTTAACATATCGCTGAGAGATTTCAGCGGACGGTTGCCCGGGCCCGTCACCGGCCGCCCCCGGCGACCATTATCTATCAAGGCATCGACTGCTTCCTGCAACATACGTTTCTCATTTCTAACGATAATATCCGGAGCCCCCAGATCCAGGAGACGCTTTAATCTATTATTTCTATTGATAACCCGGCGGTAAAGATCGTTAAGGTCCGAAGTGGCAAATCGTCCGCCGTCCAGCTGCACCATCGGCCTGAGATCGGGAGAGATAACGGGGATTACCTCCAGGATCATCCAGGCAGGATTGTTGCCTGATGTACGAAATGATTCCACCACTTCCAAACGGCGGACAGTCCTGATCTTTTTCTGCCCGGAAAAAGTTTTAAGGTCTTCACGGAGTTCTGCCGCCAACTCATCAAGATTGATCTCCTCCAGAAGTTTCTTGATCGCTTCTGCGCCCACCTCCGCTTTAAAACCTTTACCCGCATCAAAAAGAGCTTCATACTTCTCTCTGTATTCCCAGTATTCTGCTTCCGTCAGAAGCTGTTTTTTGGTGAGGGGTGTATCACCGGGGTCGATGACGATATAGGCTGCAAAATATAATACCCTCTCCAGGAATCGAGGGGAGATATCCAACAGTAAACCCAATCTGCTCGGGATACCCTTGAAATACCAGATATGAGATACCGGGGCTGCCAATTCAATATGCCCCATTCTTTCACGCCGCACTTTGGCACGTGTTACCTCTACCCCGCAACGATCACATACTACTCCCCGATACCTGTTTCTTTTATACCTGCCGCAATGACATTCCCAGTCTTTAACGGGCCCGAAAATCTTTTCACAAAAGAGGCCTTCCTTTTCAGGTTTAAGGGTTCTGTAGTTGATGGTTTCAGGTTTCTTAATCTCTCCCCGGGACCAGGCTCTGATC
>JBASYW010000196.1:0-3989 GCA_049277715.1 Dethiobacteria bacterium
GGCTTGGTAGGCAAGCGCATACTCGCGCAATGCCGGATAATGGGGACTATTGAAATAAGGGTTTCCGGGAATGCTTCCCAGTTCTCCATCCTCACCCCTCCGCAGAGCATCGATATCAAACCCTACATAAGCGGAAGTGGTATTGGCCGGAGCCGGCCCCAAGGCCACCCAGACCCTCTGTTTGCCAGGTTCCATCACAGCACTGGTTACATTATGAACCGCTGAGATAGTATTGCCCAGCGGACGTTCCATTTTGGAGATAGGATCATAGTGGTCACCCAGCATTACCGCCATCAGCTCAGGGGTAATGGAACCGGCGTTTTCTTCCAGCAACCGGCGCATCCTGAACAGGCGGGCATGATTGTGTTCCAACAGAGCATGGCCCGGAACATACTCGTTCTTTTGCAGCCGGGGATGCAAGTAATTGTTGGCATAACAGAGCCAGGGTTTGCCGTTTTCGGGGAAAGTTACCTCATAACCATCGGCATTGGTCTCAATTATAGCGGCCTCCTTATGGGCGGCACTTCCAACCAGGATGGACCAACCCGAGGTGGATGGGCATCTGCTTATTATTTCGATAGCCTCGGAAATATTCCGTGCGCAGGCGGCAATCTCGTTGGTAATGGAGATAATGCTTCGCCCGCGGGCATTGATGGATTTGCTGAAATTCTGGTGGACGGAGACAGCCAGCCCTTCAGCATTGAAAGCGGTAATGCCCTCGATGGGGATGCCGGCACTGCTGATCGAAGTAAAAGGTATCTCCCCCGGTCCGGGCTCGACAACCAGGACAATAGCTTGGTCGATCCATTTATCCCCCGTAAAAAAATCCAGGTTTCGCCCGAAGATCATATCTCCATCTGCCGTCGCCCGTCCCCAGGCGATGAGGCTTGAACAGCCAAGTCCATTTCCGGGGATTGGCGGCGGCAACGGCAATTTTGCACCCAGAGTTTTAAAAAGCCAACCCAAGCAATAGTTGTAGGCATCTGCAGCCGCCGCGGCGCGTTTCAACTCCTCATAGCCGACGGTGGAACCGACACCTTTACAATACCCTCTGATTAACTCCCGATCCCGGGGCATAAGCCGCCAATCCCGGATTCCGGGTTTTACGACCAATTTATCGATCAAGGATACCAGCGAGCGCTGTATTATTTTGGGCATGCCGGGAACCATTTGGGCAACTTTGATATCCCAAAATTTACGATAGAAGGCCATGCTTCCGGAGAGTGCTTCCTGCCCCAGTTTCTGAGCATGCTGCAAAGAGCGCTGGTAGGGAGTGCCGGAGACCTTGACTACCCGTATTTTTTGTGGATTTGACATATCTTTTAAACCCCCTTTGCAAAGACAAGTAGTTGATAAAATGTTTTCTATATTTTTATATTCTCAGTGGTCGGGAGAAATACCTTTATATTAGGCACGGGGTTATTGATCTTAAATCTCACCATAATCGGTGCATCAGGATCCTGATAGCCTGCAAAGCAGGAGTTTCGGGAAGATTAAAGAAAGATTTGCCCGTGATGTCAAAATCCCTGACGGTGCTATCTTCGGGGAGCCAGCCAATGATGGGAAGAGTGGTGGAACTTTGGGCATACCTGACTTCTTCCTCACTTCTTACCCGGTTAATCACCAGCCCTACCCCATGCCCGTTGATGGTTTTAGCCGCAACTTTTTCTATGGCCCCGGCAACGTTTAACCCCTTGGTGGAAAGGTCGGAAACCAACAGTAAAAAATCTACCCCCTCCATTACGCGCCGGTTTACCTGTTCAACGCCGGCTTCCGCATCAATAATGGTAAGATCAAACTGACCGGCTAACATCTGAATGGATTCACGCAGAAATGAATTAACCCGGCAGTAGCACCCTTCTTCCTCAGGCCTCCCTACCGCCAGAAAGGCAAGATTTTTATATTCTGAAAGAGATTCCAGAAGCTGAAAATCAATGGAAGCCGCCATATTTAATTTATCCGCTGCATGTTCTTTGGCGGCGGCAATTATGGACTCTCGTAAATCGTTTATTGTTTTCTTAATAGGAAGCGAAAGAGCCATAGATAGCCCCGCACCGGGATCGGCATCGATGACCAGCCCGCGCAGATCTTCCTGTTCTATTATTAACCTGGATAACAGCGCGGCGATGGTTGTTTTTCCTACACCGCCTTTTCCACAGATGGAAATTATCCCTTTCACTTCCGGCTCCTTTCTTTCTGCAGGCGATCCCTTATCTCTCTTAAGCCTGCCACTTCATCACAAACATCACTGTATTCACAGCTTTCACAATCAAAGTTCATCTCTTCATACATCTTAACAAGTGCTTCCACAGTATCCTGTACACGATTGGAAATGAGGGAAAGGCGATCAAGTTCCTCTGTCGATCCGGTAATAAAAATTACCTCACATCCTTTAATTCTTTTATTATGGCCAAGTTTTTTAATGAGAGTTGAACCATAGCGGACAAGGCTGAAACCTTTTTCTAGCGCATCGTTGCTGATCCGGCACCAGATTTTCTGTTGGTCGGGCCGGATCCGGATTGAAACCCCCTCCGGCTTGATATCAAAAACTACGTCCCTGAGATCTCTGTAGGTATCATAATCATCCTCAAAATTACCATTGACCAGAACAATCTGGGCAAAGGGGATCCTGGCAGCTGTTTCCACCTCCGTTAAATCAAATCCTACGAGGGAGATACGGTTTGGTTTGATCACCCCGCGGCGATTGGTCCACATGATCAGAAATTGAGAAAGGTTTGAACTTCCAAGTTCCACTGCTGTGTTTTCTTGTAGAACAAGAGAATTTTTTTCGGGCCAGGCCGAGTAAACGTTATACCCGGTTTCCCGGAGAGAACCTCGGGAGCGGGCATCATCAAGGTAAACGGCCAGGTTTTCCAGCAGATTATCAAACAGTGTCATCTTATTCTTCCTGCCCTAGAAGTGCAGCTCCATAAGCAACTGCCAATTGCGGGTCAATCGGAAAAGGCCGATACTCTCCTTTGAGGCGTTCTTCAAGAACCCGGACCACGCTGTTGATTCGTGCTACACCCCCGGTAATGGTAAAACTTTTTACCTGACCGGCTCGCAATGCCTGGGATACGATTATCCTGGCCATGGAATCACATACACCGGCCAATATATCGGGCACCGCCTCCCCCTGATTGACATAAGAAATAATCTCACTTTCCGCAAAAACAGCACACTGGGTACTGACCGATATTTTTTTGGTGGCTCTATTGATGGTCTCATCAAGATCTTTCATATTTATTCCCAGAGCGGAGCTGATTACTTCAATAAAACGTCCTGTGCCCGATGCACACTTGTCATTGCGCATAAAGTTCAGAATATCACCGCCGGGGTCGGTAAGAATGGTGATAATTCCCTGCCCCCCAATGTCAATGGAAAGTTCGGCATCGGGAAGCAGGTGTCTGCTTGCCACGGCAATACAGGCCACATCATCTTCCATATAATCGGCCTGTTCCACCAGATCTTCTCCTTGCCCGGTGCTGACACAAGCCTCTATCTGATGGTGTGAAATCCCGGCTTTCTCGGCCACATCATGAATAATAATGTCAATCTCCCGGGCAATGTTACCGCTTGTTTCCGTGATCGTGCTTGCCATCATCTCCTTATCATTCATCAGAACAGCTTTGGTAAAAAGACTGCCGACATCCAACCCCAGAGTAATCATCAGGCTTTTACCTCCCCGATTTTTCTGGCATGCAGCGCGGCTCCCAGTGCCCCTACAATCTGTGAATCAACATTGTATGACAACATACGGATATTCATAATTTTCTCCAATTCCTTGCAGACAGCCGGGTTTTTGGCCACCCCTCCGGTTATGGTTATCTCTCTCTCCATACCTACCCTGCGCACCAGAGCCATTACCCTTCCGGCCATTGTCCTGTTTATACCGGCGGCAACATCGGCCGGATCGGCCCCACGCTGAAGATAATGATGAACTTCGGTTTCACAGAAAATACTGCATCTACTACTCATCTCTATTACCT
>JBASYW010000197.1:0-11168 GCA_049277715.1 Dethiobacteria bacterium
AGGGTAATTACAACCAGGATATGTCACCCCGTTCTCTCCTTCTGGAGATAGGCGCCCATGAAAACAGGCGCGAGGGGGCGGAGGAGACGGCCCAATTGTTTGCGGGAGTGATTGCCGATTACTTCGGGGCCACGGAGGGTAGAGAGAGGACCGATGTTGCCGGTCAGAGATATACGGTGGCCGGCGAAGGAGGTATTTCCGCTGTCTCCGCCCTCTGGTTTCTGATTATCGCGGCCCTCGGCGCCTTTGTTTTTCTTCTGATTTCCGCGGGAAGCTGGGAAGAAGCCATGAGCAGGCTGAGACAATTTTTCAGCCGGGAGTTCGCCGATGTCTGGGGCAGAAGGAAAGAGTAAACATCAGAGGTAGTGTAGGGAGCTATAAATTTAAATGGAGAAGTACCTGTTGGCCTCGATAGCAGGGGTTGTGGCCGGAACGATCGGACGCTATTACATGCTCCGATCCGATTATCGTCAGTATCCCTCCTATCCTCATGGCGTGGTTACCCATATGTCATTGGGGTTGATAGCGGCGGTTCTTGGGGCGGTCGCCATCCCTGCACTGGCGGAAAGAGAGTTTACGGCGGTCACCTTTCTGGCTCTGGCGGCAACTCAGTTTCGTGATATAAGAGAGATCGAGCGCAAAACCTTGACCAATATCGATCGTTCCGAACTCGTTGCCCGCGGTCCGGATTATGTGGAAGGGATTGCCCGTGTATTTGAATCGCGCAATTACCTGGTGATCCTGATTGCCATCATATCCAGCGGTTCTGCATATTATGGAGGGATTGAGATCGCGTTATTGACGAGCATACCGGCGATATTGGCCAGCAACAGGTTGATGCGGGGCAAACAGGTGGGGCAGATTGCCACGGTACGGTCCGGGGAGGTCCGCTTTGAAGGGGTTAACCTCTATGTGGAAAATATCCATTTTATGAATTTGGGAACGGAGAGAGCACGACGTCAGGTTCTGGAGCGCGGGTTGGGAGTAATCATCGAACCTTTGGATGATAATGCCCGGGAAACGCTGGCCAACCTCGGACAGAGAAAAGCGATTGCCCATGAGGCGGCCAGTCAGCTGGGAGTATATCGTGATGTGGATACCGCTGAGTTTATGCCGATCGTACGCCGGAATGTGGATACAGGCAGGATCGGGCTGATCATCCTGCCTATTGAGAAGGATATTGATTGTCTGATCAAGGCGGTCAAGAGGGTTCCTGTTCTGGAAAGTGCACTCTCCAAACCGCTCCAATCGGCGGCGGGCAGTGGTGCGGCGGATTGATGGTAAATAGTCCGGTAAGGAGAGATGCCCTCGATAAACCACTTTAAAAAGGAGTTACAGTGGAGACAGCCCTGACCAAGTATATTCTGGCCGTGATTACGATTGATCCTTCCCTGGTGGCCGGCGGCGGCGCCCCGATATTTTATGTTTCCGACGTTGAAGAACAGGAGAAGGTGGCCACATATCTGGCGCGCATAACGGAAGGAGTAGTTCATGATCTTGAAAACGGTGTCTACATTGTGGTTAAGCATTGATTAGGCCATTATGAAGGTAATTTACTATCACCCGAGGTTTTTGACCGCTTCTTTTCTAGGTGCCTACCTGCATACAAGAAAGAACGACGCCCCGATCAATATGGTTAAAATTGAAGAGATACTGAGAGGGTTCAAGCAGGAGAAACCTTTCACCCTTTATTTTGGACGGGGGGAAAAAGGGGAGGAGGTCTTTCTGTTAAATGGAGCCTGTGCGGAAGATATCATCAGGAAGACGGTTGATAGCTTGTTGACCGTCCACGGTAAAAATCCCGCAGAATTGATGTTGATCAGTCCATTATCGGGGAGGCACATCTTCCTCATTTTTGCCGAGGCTCTAAGGATATCCAGTATCAAGGAGGCGGCATACCGTTACTACCTGACCGAGATCAAAGCTGCCGTGGAGAGGTCGCTTCTGCAATTGCAAATATATAAAACTAAGGGGTAAGGATGTACATTATCTATCAATGTTATGGCGGGACGCATTCATCGGTGGTCGCCGCCAATATCCACTTAAATAAATTTTCTATGGGCCGGGCGCCTCAATTTTCCGAGATACTGCAGGTTCCTCATTTTGATCGTTTGGAAAGCAGGCAGATAGGGGCTCTTAGTTATATGGGCGTTGATGAGCAAGGCCACCAAGTATTTGCTCTGGGCAGCAGCTCCAAAGGTAATGAGGTAAAAAAGATCATGAGGGAATTGCTGCCCGTGTTGGGGATTTCCGCGGAAAAGATCGCCATCATCAACTGTCTTGATCAGGTAAATGTTCTGGCCCGCATCGGAGGATTTACTTCCAGATATATCGGGCTGGTTGCTCTGGGACGACCTCTGGTTGCTCTGGGTATCAGATTACGATACCGCGCTCTGGTTGAAAAAGTACAATCATTTAAAGAAGATATGGCCAGCTACATACTTTAAATATTTTGGATCGTTATTATTTAAAGATTCACCCTTTATAATCGGATGGAGAAAATCTAAAGTGCTGATAGGTGCCCTCCTCATCGATCATACCGATGATGACCAGGCTGGTATTTTCAATGAGGCTTACTTCGTAGGGGCTATGATGGGTAGAGAAATTCGGGCCTTCATAAAGGATCCTTATGGTGGGGCGGGTAGAGAAGCCGGGGGTGTTGTTGATTACCAGGCCGCTTTCCTGATTGTTCAATACCACGTGTGTACCCACCGGAAATGAGGGGATAAACGAAAGAAAAGCATTGAGCACCTCAATGTTAAAGTCCACTCCCCCCACCGACAGAAACATTTCGATGGCCTTGTGAGGCTGGTAGGCCTTGCGATAAGGCCGCGTTGAGGTAAGGGCGTCATAAACATCCGCAATGGATACTATCTGCGCCATATGATCGATATCTTCACCTTTCAGGCCGAATGGATAACCATGCCCCGTATGCCTCTCGTGGTGCTGAAGAATTATATTTCCTACCACTTCGGACGTGAAGGAACTCTTCCGGAAACGGTCAAAACCCTTTCGGGCATGCTCCTTAACGATGGTAAACTCTTCTCTGGTGAGCGCTGCGGGCTTGTTTAAAATAATTTTGGGAATTTCCAGCTTGCCGATATCATGTATGGCCGAGCCCAATGCGATCTGGACGAGCTCATCTTTGGACAGATTTAACTTCATGCCGGCAATAACAGATAGAACGCATACGTTGATACAATGGTCATATGTATAGCTGTCGGAGGATTTGATATCCTGAAGATTGAGGACGATCTCTTCCTTGTTCAATATTTCATTTACTATTTTATCCGCGGTCTTGATCAGAGACTTTTCCAGGTCTCCCAAGAATTTGAAACGGTCCTGAACGGAAAAATAGTCATAAATAATTTTTTTCGCTTCCAGCCTACTTTCATCGGAGATCACATCTTTGCATTCTACCCCGTCGAGCCGTTCATCACGTATGTATATATTGTTAATTCTGAGTCTTTTTAAATTATTAATATATTGATCTTTCAGTTCAACGCCCGATTTTAGGAGGGGTTCTCCGGTGGGACCGAAGATCGTACGGGCAACAACCATTCCGGGTTTTAGCTGGTTTGTGTTAATACGTCTCATCAATTTTCTCCTTAATAAATTACGAGACTATTTTAAAATCATATTAACACAACTAAAGGTAAAGGTAAAAGATAAATATCCGCTTTCATTTCATGCGTTATACCAATGGCGGGACGAGAGTGGTTAAGGTCCTTCGGTCGCTTCCGCTCCCTCTGGATGACAAAAAATAAACCTGCAATTCAAAGTGCATTTCTTATAATGCCTCCAAATGCCTTCATTTGAGTTATTCTGTATCTTTTTTTGTCATCTTGAGCGGAGCGAATGGTATCGTGCATAATCATTTGTTCTTTTCTGTCATTCAGAGCGCCTTTCCCCTGTCATTCAGAGCGCAGCGAAGAATCTTAGGTTTTTGGGCAAGCACCTTTATTTACTCCATAAACAACAGCAGAATATGTAGACATGAGCAACTCCGGGGCGGGGTTATATCGTTCTGCATGATAACAGCGGGACGAGAGTGGTTAAGATCCTCGGTCGCTTACGCCGGCGCGGGCGCTCCCGCCGGATGACAATAAAAAAGGGCCGCTCCCTCCGGATGACAACGTAGGGCACTTTCCCGCGGCGAGGTCCAACTTGTTATTTATGTCAGCGTTATGGTATATATAATTAATATAGATGAAATGTTTGTAATATACGTGATAAAGGTAAATGGGGAAGAAACAAGAGATGACCGAACCGCATGCGGGATGGGAAAAGGGTATCCTGATAAAACATGT
The DNA here is from genome assembly GCA_049277715.1 of Dethiobacteria bacterium. Classification (GTDB taxonomy): domain Bacteria; phylum Bacillota; class Dethiobacteria; order DTU022; family PWGO01; genus JAAYSV01. The sequence goes on from JBASYW010000197.1 coordinate 4,311, forward strand.
TCTGCCCGGCTCTGTGGCCGATGAGATGGGGATTGTACCCGGTGATCAACTTATCAGCATAGACGGTCGGGAGCCATCCGATATCATCGATTACCAGATAGCTGTCTCCTCCGAAGAGTTTGAACTGGAAATTCTTAAGGAGGATGGCCGGATATGGTCTCTGGAGATTGAGAAGGATATCGGGGAGGTGCTGGGATTAAGTTTTACCCCCTCGACCATCAGTCCGGTCAGAAGATGCAACAACAAGTGTATTTTCTGTTTTATCGATCAAAACCCTCCCGGGATGAGGGCGACGGTGAATTTTAAAGACGACGATTACCGGCTCTCATTCCTTGAAGGCAACTACATTACTCTCAACAATCTTACCGCCGGTGATATCAGCAGGGTTATCCATGACCGCATTTCTCCTCTCTATGTATCCGTGCATACCACCAACCCGGCGCTAAGAGAGAAGATGATGTGCAACCGGCGGGCCGCAGGGATTATGGAGACGATGCGGACCCTGACGGAGGCGGGGATCCATCTGCATGGCCAGATCGTGGTCTGCCCGGGATGGAATGACGGGCAGGAACTAAAGAAGTCGATCAATGATTTAGGCTCGCTGGGGTCGACGATGGAGAGTGTAGCTGTTGTCCCTGTGGGCTTAACCGCTTATCGTGAAAAACTCACCCCTCTGGTGCCGCTGACCACAGCTGAGGCCCGCGAAACGGTATCCGCCGTGCATAGCTTGCAGGAGCACTTCCTGAAGACGAGAGGGTCAAGATTTGTCTTTCTTGCCGACGAGTACTATCTGCTGGCGGAAGTATCCGTTCCCTCCGAAGCGGAGTACGAGGATTATCCCCAGCTTGCCAACGGGGTGGGGCTGATACGCCTGTTTCTGGAAGAATATAAAGAGTGGTGTACGAGCAAGATGCCTCCGCAACCGCATCATGAGCTGAAAGTCACGGTTATAACGGGTGCGGCGGCCAAGGATGGTCTCGTTTTACCGGTCTCTTTTTTAAACAGGATCCCCAACCTGGATGTGAGGCTGGAGGTAATCAACAGCCGGTATTTTGGCCCCAACGTAACCGTTGCCGGCCTGATTACCGGCTTTGATCTGATCGAAGCGTTGAAAGGTAAAGATCTGGGGAGAGCCGTTATCTTTCCGGATATAATGTTGAAGGAAGGCGAAGATGTGTTTTTGGATAACCGATCTTATACGGATGTGGCCTCTGTTCTCGGGACGGAGTTGATCCCGGTCTCCGGATTGACGGAGATGTCTGAAGCGATCGGAGCACTGGCCGGGAGGAGGGACAGCCAATCATGACGGCACCGGTTGTTGCCATAGTGGGAAGGCCCAACGTGGGTAAATCAACCTTATTCAATCGTTTTACCGGGGGACGTACGGCTATCGAGGACTGCCGGGCGGGGGTAACCAGGGATCGGCTTTATGGAACGGTGAACTGGTTGGGAAGAAGTTTTACCATTATCGATACGGGCGGCGTTACTTTTACGGATGAGTGCTCTATCGAGACGGGGGTACACCGTCAGGTTGACCTGGCTATCGAGGAAGCATCGCTGATCCTCTTTGTTGTAGATGTCGTCGAGGGGTTGACTTCACTGGACCACGAGATTGCCGATTATCTGAGAAGAACAAAGAAAAAAGTCCTGCTGGTAGCCAACAAGGTTGATCATGAGAAGAGAGAGTGGGAGTGCTATCCGCTCTATGAGCTGGGGCTGGGCGATCCGTTTTCCGTATCGGCCATCCATGGCCTGGGCACGGGGGATCTTCTGGAACGCATCATCGACGAACTGCCGCCGGAAGATCCCGGGGAGGACGAGAAACTGAAGAAGGCTGTCAAAGTGGCCGTGGTGGGAAGGCCCAACGTGGGAAAATCATCCCTCATCAATAGCCTTCTGGGGGAAGAGAGGGTGATCGTCACCGCACAGCCCGGGACAACGCGCGATGCCATCGATGTTTTTATTGACCATCAGGGGAGAGGCATGGTGCTGGTGGATACCGCCGGAGTGCGCCGGCGCTCGAAGGTAAAGGAAGATGTGGAGTATTATAGTGTATTACGATCTATAAAGGCGATAAAGAGAGCGGATGTTGTGCTGGTGATGCTCGATGCCTCGGAAGGATTTACCGAGCAGGATCAGAGGATAGCCGGAATGGCACACGAAGCGGGAAAAGGGATTATCTTTGTCGTCAACAAATGGGACCTCGTCACCGCTGCTGAAAAAGACATTGCACGCCGCTATATGGATATGGTTCGCCGGGAATTTGCCTTTGCCCATTATGCACCGATCCAATTTACTTCGGTTCTGACCGGGCGCGGTATCGATAAGCTGTTCGGGATGATCAGAAAAATTGATGATGAGAGCCGGAAGAGGATCTCCACGGCGCTGCTCAACGATCTCCTTCAGGATGCCTTGCTGGTAAACCCTCCACCGACAAAAAAAGGCCGGAAGGCCAAGATATATTATATGACCCAGCCGGAGGTAAAACCTCCTACGTTTATAGTATTTGCCAACAATGCCAGGCTGCTCCATTACTCATATTTACGTTACATTGAAAACCGCCTGCGGGGAGCCTTTGGTTTCGAAGGCGTTCCTCTCAGAATCAAGGTTAGAGCGAAAGAAGAAAAAAGATAGAAGGCGGCAGACGGTTGTACAAAGAAGGTTGTCCTATTGAGGAGAAGAAGGTTGCTTTATAATCATGACCTGATTGCGGGGGAAAAAATAATCGGAGGTAAAGAAGATGATTGAAGCCCTACTTCTAATATCTGCTTATATTCTGGGTTCCGTTCCTTTTGGTCTGGTTATCAGCAAGATGTTCAAGAATATTGATATTCGCAGATTTGGCAGCGGGAATATAGGTGCCACCAATATTTTGAGGAAGATGGGTGCTCGCTACGCCATCCTCGTTCTGCTTCTGGATACCGGGAAAGGGGCACTGGTAATTCTGGCTGCACAACATCTGAAGGTGAGCCCGTCCATCATGCTGCTGGCGGGTTTTCTGGTTATCGTCGGCCATTGTTTTCCTGTATTTCTCGGTTTTAAAGGGGGAAAAGGGGTGGCCACCTCTCTGGGGGTGTTGCTGGCCGTACCCGGTTTTCTTCTGCCCACGCTGGCGATTCTCTTATTTTTTGTAATCATAGTGGCGACGACCCGCTATGTATCATTGGGTTCGATCTCCAGTGCGCTGCTGGTACCGCTGTCTTTTACCATCCTCCATTTTACGGATTCATTTAACTACACCGTGGCGCATATCATTTTTGGTACAGGGATCGCTGCTATGGTTATCTTCAAACATCGGGAAAATATTCAAAGACTGGCAAGCGGCACTGAATCCAAGATAGGGGATAAGCACAAAACCCCGTAAAAGGATGCTTCATAAAGATGGATGTTGCCGTAATCGGAGGAGGAAGCTGGGGCACGGCCCTGGCGATCGCCCTCTCCGCGAAGGAAAACTACCGCATTGTACTGTGGATAAGGTCGTACGTGACCTACAGATCCATTATTTTAAAACGCTGCAATGAGATATATCTGCCGGAGATCAGGATTCCTTCATCGGTAATGCCGATCATGGATCCGGAGGAGGCCGTGAGGGGGAAAAGACTGGTTATCCTTGCCGTGCCCTCCGATTTTATGAGAAGAACCATCCGGGATATCCGGCCCCATCTGGATCCCGTGACCTCTGTGGTCTGTGCCTCAAAAAGCCTTGAACCGGAGACCCATCTTCGGTTATCGGAGGTCCTGGAAGATGAACTGCCGACCGATTTGAAGAGACGAACGGCCATTATCACCGGGCCCGGCCATGCCGAGGAGCTGGCGCAGTTTATCCCTGCGGCTCTCTCCATCTCCTCCGTCCATGCGGCGGCGGCGAAATCGGTACAGGAGCTTCTTGTGACCGATAATTTCAGGCTGGAATACGAGCCGGACCTGATCGGGGCGGAGCTGGGCGGGGCCGTCTCCAATGTAGCGGCCCTGGCATGCGGTATCATTGAAGGATCGGCCCTGGGCGACGGTCTCCGGGGAAATGTTCTGGCTGCCCTGTACAGGGAAACAGTCTCTTTAGGGCGAGCCTTGGGGGCTGAAACAGCCGCTTTTGCAGGCAGATCCGGCCTGGCTGATTTTTTCTCCAATTGTTACAGCATGTACAGCCGCCATCGATCCCTAGGCAAAAAACTGGGGGAAGGGAGAACGCTCAGCGAGATAAGGTCCCGAAACAATATGGTATTTGAAGGAATTTCAACACTGAGATCAATTTTCACCCTGTCCCGCCAGGCGGGGCTGGACAGCCCACTGATTGATTGTTTTTTCCGCATCCTGTTCGAGGGGGAGAGCCCCTTGAAAATATTTAATATAATTGCCCCTAAAAATTTCAAAAAGTAATCATAAATGGTACTACCCTCTGCATATCTATTTAAAAAAGTAGCCTGTCCCCCGCAAGGGGAAAACAACAATACAGGTATTTGGTAAAAATAGAAATATAATTTTTAAATGGTCATATAATGTATTGTTAGGCCATGCCTGGGCTACAAAAAAATCAGTAAAAAGGAGGGATAAAATCTTGGAGTACGATCTTTACAGAGACATTATTGGGCGAACCGGAGGCGATATTTATTTGGGGGTAGTGGGACCGGTACGCACCGGCAAATCTACATTTATCCGTAAGTCGATGGAGTTATTTGTCCTTCCCAATATCGAAGATATCAATGAACTTGAGCGTGTAAGAGATGAACTTCCTCAGGGAAGCGCCGGAAAAACGATTATGACTACGGAGCCAAAATTTGTACCAGATGAGGCGGTAGAAATTGAGATAAAAGAAAACCTGTTTATGAGATTCAGATTTGTCGATTGTGTGGGTTATGCCGTGCCGGGAGCAGTAGGCTACGAGGATGAAGAGGGACCGCGCATGGTTTCCACTCCCTGGTTTGATTATGACATTCCTTTTCAGGAAGCGTCGGAGTTGGGAACCCGGAAGGTTATTACCGAGCATTCCACGATCGGGATAGTGGTAACCAGTGACGGGAGTATTACCGAGATACCGCGGGAAAATTATCTGGAGGCGGAAGAGCGGGTAATAAATGAACTTAAAGAGATCGGAAAGCCGTTTGTGATATTGCTGAACAGCACCTTGCCGCAGAGTGAAGATGTGCAGTTCTTGAGAGATGAACTTGCTGATAAATATGAGGTCCCGGTCATCGCACTCAACTTGTTGTATCTCAAAGAGAAGGATATCAATATTATACTGGAAGAGGTTCTCTATGAATTTCCGGTCAGGGATGTATTCGTGCAGCTGCCCGATTGGGTAGAGGAGCTGGAAACGGATCACTGGCTCAGGAAAAACCTGGATGATTGTATCCAGGAGAATCTTGAGGCGGTGACCAAGGTCAGAGAGGTAGAGAACATCGCCAGGAATCTGGAGGAATTTGTTTATATCGAGAAATCGACGCTCTCCAGCCTGGATCTGGGGCTGGGGGAGGCGACGATCAATGTTGAAGTTGTAGCAGGGCTTTTCCAGAAGATTTTATCCGAATATGCTGGTGAGGAAGTTACTGGCGATGCTGATATTCTGCATATTGTCAGAGATTACTCCTTTGCCAAAAAGGAATATGACAAGATGAAGGATGCTCTCGATCAGGTCAGGCAGATCGGTTATGGGATCGTTCCTCCGGTACTTGAAGAGATGAGCCTTGATCAGCCGGAAATCATCAGACACGGGGGAAGGTTCGGGGTAAGATTGAAGGCCAGTGCTCCTTCCGTGCATATGATCAGAGTCGATGTCAAGTCCGAGGTTGCACCGGTGGTGGGTTCTGAAAGACAGAGTGAAGATCTGGTAAACTACCTTGTTTCAGAGTTCGAGGAGAACCCGGAAAAATTATGGGAATCGCAGATTTTTGGAAAATCATTGCACGAACTGGTAAAGGATGGGATTACCTCCAAGCTGGGTAATATGCCTCCCAATGCCCAGGAGAAATTACAGCAAACTTTGGAGAAAATTGTTAATGAAGGCAGCGGTGGATTGATTGCCATAATTTTATAAGCACATCTCTGCCGGAAAATAGCCCGGGGGGATCCGCCTGGATCCCCCTTTTTTGCTGTACAGCTGCGTCTGAATTTATCCTTGAAATTATATTTGATCCCCGGGTACCTTTCTTGAAATAGCTCAATATATTAGATAAAAAATAGGATGTGGTAATATTTCATCACAATTATGAAGAAAATAACATCTTTGTTTAGGAAGGGAAAACCGAATAATAGATGTAATTATTATAGAAGCTATTAATATAACAAAGGGAGGAGAAAAATGAATCCATATATCCATCAAAAGCCCGAAAATTTTTTTGTAAGGTCAGACAAGAACCCTATTCTTACCCCGGAAAAATGGCCTTACTGCGCCAATGCAACCTTTAACCCCGGGGCGATAGAGTATAATGGGGAGACGTTACTTCTGGTGAGAGTTGAAGATATGCGTGGCTTCTCACATCTGACCATAGCTCGCAGCAAGGACGGGCTGACAAATTGGGTGATTGATGATGTGCCTGCATTAACACCGGAACCGCATTACAACGAAGAGCAATGGGGAATTGAAGATCCCCGCATCGTCTGGATAGAGGAACGACAGGAATTTGCCATCACCTATGTATCTTTTTCACCGGATGGCCCGGTAGTCTCTCTGGCCATGACTAAAGACTTCAAAGAGTTTAGACGCATGGGGACGATGTTACCGCCCGAAGATAAAGATGCTTCGCTTTTTCCCCGCTTGATCAACGGTCATTATGTATTGATCCACCGGCCGATTATAAGAGGCGAAGCACATGCCTGGATAGCTTTTTCTCCCGACCTGAAGAATTGGGGTAATCACAAAAT
>JBASYW010000198.1:0-7125 GCA_049277715.1 Dethiobacteria bacterium
CTTCGTACTTGCTCATCAACGGAAGCTCATAGACTTTGCCATGGCGGGTAATTATCGTTACCTTATTGGTATCCGTGGCAAAACCGGCGCCTTCGATCGTGAGATCGTTGGCAACGATGAGGTCCAGATTCTTGGCCTTTAGTTTCTGACGGGCGTTCTCCATCAGGTTCTCCGTTTCGGCCGCAAAACCAACCAACATCTGCTCTTCTTTTTTGGTTCCCAGCATGGACAGGATATCGGGATTGGGAACGAGCTCCAGAGTAATCTTCTCGCCCTTCTTGATCTTCCGGTTTAAGACCTTTGCCGGACGATAATCAGCTACCGCAGCTGCTTTAATGATGATATCTGTTCGCGGAAAGCGCTTATCTACTTCCTCCATCATCTCCATGGCTGTATTTACCTTTATGACCTCAATCCCGTCTGGAGGCGGGATATCGGTATCACCACGGACGAGGCATACTTCTGCGCCTCTTTCCTTTAAGGCCCTGGCCAGAGCAAACCCCATCTTCCCCGTCGAATAGTTTCCCAGATAACGGACGGGATCAAGGGGCTCCCTGGTCGGACCGGCGGTAACCAGCACTTTTTTACCGGCAAAATCTTTCCCTTTTTTCAGAATGTTTATCGCAAATCTGACAATCTTCTCGGGTTCAGGCATACGGCCTCGCCCCTCTACTCCACAAGCCAATAATCCCTCTTCCGGTTCCATCACCGAAAATCCGTAATCCCTCAACCGCTTAAGATTATCCTGCATCATGGGATTATTATACATATCTACGTTCATGGAAGGCACGAGCAAGACAGGAACGGATGCCGCCAAAACGACGGTGGTCAGAAGATTATCGGCAATACCTGACGCCATTTTGCCCAGAGTATTTGCGGTTGCCGGGGCGACGATGATTATCGATGGCCATTTGGCCAGTTCAATGTGTCTGATCTTCTCTGTGCCTTGTTCAAAAAGATCGACATATACGGGATGGCCGCTTAACGATTTAAAGGTCAGGGGGGCGATAAGGTTCGTGGCCGCGGGAGTCATTATCACACCGGTATCGAATCCGGCCTTGATAAGTAAACGAACCAGTTCTGCAGACTTGTAGGCTGCTATCCCTCCGGTTACTCCCAATAAAACTTTCTCTCTATCCAAAAGAAGATCTCCTTGTCCTGAACGGTTGATATTATTTGATCCCGTCACGTACTCGCTCATACTTCACCTTATCATCGGCGATCTCCGCCAGAGCAATGGACACCTCTTTTAAAGAATTGGTTTTTACCTGTGGCCGGCTTCCTTCTCTGATCTGACGGGCCCGTTTGGCAGTAGTAATTGTCAATGTATACTTTGAATCAACTTTTTCAATTAAAGAATCTACTGAAGGGTAAATCATCTTTCATTCCTCCTGTTTTATGACCAAATTTCAGTATATCTGCCAACCTTGCATTTCTCGGCCATGATAATTGCCCTTACGTTGATGGCCGCCTCATCAAGGTTATTATTTATAACCAAATAGTCATAATCCTTGTACATCTGAAGCTCCTTCAAAGCAACCTCCATTCTTTTTCTGATATGCTCCGGTTTTTCCGTGCCTCTTTTGGTAATCCTTCTTTTCAATTCGTCCATGGAAGGCGGTGCAATAAAAATAAAGATCGCATCGGGAATACTTTTTTTAACCTGCATGGCGCCCTGGACATCAAGTTCCAACAGAACATCTTTCCCTTGATTGATGATATCCTTTACAAGGCTGGCGGGCGTTCCATAATAATCATCGTACAGCTTGGCCCACTCCAGGAAGAAATTATCGTTTATCTTCCGTTTGAATTCCTGTTCGGTCAAGAAAAAATAACTCTTGCCTTCCTCCTCTCCCGGTCTCGGTACCCGGGTGGTTGCGGAAATCGAGACCTCCAGCTGAGGCAGATATTTACAGATTTTACGGCATAGAGTGCCCTTCCCCACTCCTGACGGACCTGATATGACTACAATTAAGCCGGACCCCATGGACAATTCCCTTTCTAGTCTTAATTATCTTCCTCGGAAGAAGAATCTTTGGCTTGAAGACGATGCTTGACCGTCTCCGGCTGGACGGCTGAAAGAACAACATGCCCGCTATCGGTAATGATTACGGCTCTGGTTCTGCGTCCATAGGTGGCATCAATGAGCATGCCTCTGTCCCGAGCCTCGTTTATAACTCTCTTTATCGGAGCAGATTCCGGACTTACAATGGCAATTATCCTTGCTGCCGAAACGATGTTTCCAAATCCAATGTTGATTAGTTTGATTGAACTCAAATATAAACCCTCCTTGAAATTTTCCTGAAAAATATGGTCCAAATTTATACTATGTAAACCCAACCTGCATGCTATTCGATATTTTGAGCCTGTTCCCGCATCTTTTCCAGCTCGGTTTTAACTTCAACCACGATCCCGGCCAGGCCGATATCGCTGCTTTTGGACCCTATGGTATTGATCTCACGGAACATTTCCTGCAAGATAAAATCGAGTTTGCGTCCGATGGGGCCGTGCAATTTCAGCGTCTCTTTGAATACCTGCAAGTGGCTTTCCAGACGAACAATCTCTTCGTTTATATCGCTGCGCTCAACAAAAATTGCACATTCGGTGAGTATGCGGCTCTCTTCAAAACAACCCCCTTCCAGATTCTTAAGTCTCTGATACAGGTTCTTCTGATATTGTTCCAAAACCATGGGTACTCTCTTCCGGGCATCCTGAAAATGTTTTTCCAAATTCAAACACCTCTCCAGCAGGTCGCCCTTCAGGTTTCCCCCCTCTTTCTCCCTCTGAGTAATCAGTTTTTCAAGTGCTTCCTCCAGAATATCTTCAACCATCGAAGCAAATCGTTCGTCTTCTCCCATACGGTTCTGCACGATCAGAAGATCGGGCAACGGGATAAAGTGGTCCAACCGGATCTCCTCTTTCAGAGAAAGAGAATCCCGCATTTTTCTGAAAGCTTCATGATAAGCGATAAGCAGGGGCTCGTTAACTTTTATCTCGTATACATCATCGGGAACGCCATCAACCATGATATTGACTTCAACACGGCCGCGGCTGATCTTCCTTTTAATCTGTGCACGAAACTTATCTTCCCAGACCTGCATCTCCCTAGGCAGACGGAAAAATATATCCAGGTACCGATGGTTGAGGGTCCGTAATTCCACACTCAATCCCAGACCCGATTTGGACCCATAACCATATCCGTAACCAGTCATACTGCATACCAATGGGTTTCTCTCCCTAGATAGTATAATATTTTAAAGCGTTAAACAACCTTTAGGCATAATATTACCATTTTTTATAGCAGTAAACAAGAGGATGGGATTTCAGGCATATACCGGTCATATCCTGTCTTTTATTTACTCCCGGGCATCAATTTGGTCCATAGCCACATCACCGGATAAGGGAAAAGAGAGGCTAAACCGATCAATAACCAGGTCTCCGTTTCAAGGGGAAAAGTCTGAAAGATATCCCGTATGCATGGGACATAGATAACCGGGAGCAGCAGCAGGAGCGAGCAGAATACCGCCGCATACAGATAATGATTCGGCTTGATCTTGACCGTCCAGAAAGGCACCTTTTCCGTACGGCACTCAAAAACAAAAATGAGCTGAGTTAAAATCAAAGTGGTCAAGGTTGCCGTCTGTGCGTACAGAAGATTGTGGCTTCTGTTTAGAACAACCATGAATACAGTCACCGTTGAGACGGCAATTACAAAACCCCTGATCAATATCCGCCCCCAGAGTTCGCCGGTAAAGATCCCCCTTTCTTTCCTTTGGGGAGGAGATTGCATTATTTGTGCATCGGGCGGATCCATGCCCAGTGCCAGAGCAGGAAGGCCGTCGGTTACCAGATTGATCCACAGAATCTGAAGAGGGCGAAGAGGCAACGGCAGGCCGATAAGAATGGTGATGAACATCGTCAGTATTTCACCGGTATTGCAGCCCAGAAGAAAACGGATAAATTTTCTGATATTGACATAGATATTGCGACCTTCCTCCACCGCGGCCACGATCGACGTGAAATTATCATCTTCAAGAACGAGGGCGGCCGCCTCTCTGGTAACTTCTGTGCCGGAAATACCCATGGCTACACCAATATCGGCCTCTTTAACTGCCGGCGCATCGTTGACCCCATCCCCGGTCATCGCTACCACATGTCCTCTTCTCTTCAAAGCCCGGACCACCCGTAGTTTGTGGCCGGGGTTCACCCGGGCGAATATCTCAACCTGTTCGATCATCCTGTAGAAAGCCTGGTCGCTTAGTTTATCCAGTTCCTCACCGGTTATGACCAGTCCATCCCTCAATATGCTCAGCCGTTGGCCGATCGCCACCGCCGTTGAACGATGGTCCCCCGTAATCATCACCACCTTGATTCCTGCTTTGTGGCAAGTTTTTATGGCCGGAAGCACCTCCGCGCGAGGAGGATCTTCCAACCCCAGCAATCCCACCCATACCAAAGCCTTCTCGATCTTATCTTTATCATTGAATTCCCATTCCTTCGCTATATCCCGATAAGCGACCGCCAGGATCCTCAGCGCAGTGCAGGCCATCTCTTCGACCTTGGCCAATATTCCATCTTTTTCTCTGGCGGTAAGCGGCCTTATTTCTTTACCATCCAATATAGAGTGGCACCGCTTCAAGATGGTTTCCGGTGCCCCTTTCACCATGGCTTTCAGGCCGCTATCTTTTACAATCACCGTCATCATCTTGCGTTCAGCGGTAAAAGGAATCTCAAATAAGCGCTTTGATGTCAGCCGGATCCCGGCGGATCTTGCCGCCTCCGCCAAGGCCATTTCGGTGGGATCCCCTCCCCATCTAACCTTGTCATCTTTCTGTAAAGGGACATTGTTGCATAATAAACCTATCTTCAAAGCCATGGTAAGGGGTATTTCTTTCTCCGCAATTACCGCCTCGCCCCCCTTCCTCCAGGGCTGCCCTTCCTCTTTGCTGTATTTGATCCCCTGAGTATAGACTTCCCTGACGACCATGCGGTTTTGAGTCAGGGTACCGGTTTTGTCGGAGCAGATCACCGTTGCCGAACCAAGTGTTTCGACCGCCGGTAAGCGCCGTACTATCGCCCTTCGGCGAGCCATGCGCTGAACTCCCAAAGCAAGTGAGACGGTTACGATCGCCGGCAAACCTTCCGGGATAGCGGCCACCGCCAGGCTGACTCCGGACATAAACATACTGTAGATAGGTTCTCCCCTTAAAATGCCCAGAAAGACCACCACGCCGCAGATACCCAGACAGGCCGCCACCAGGAAGCGTCCCAGAACACCTAATCGTTGTTGTAAAGGGGTTAATTCCTTCCCGGCATGTTCAATGAGATGAGCAATCTGACCGAGCTGGGTATTCATGCCCGTTGCCACAACCACGCCCCGGCCCCGGCCGCCCACAACCAGAGTTCCGCTAAAAATCATATTTTTTACATCTCCAAGTGAGGAGGGGATCCCTTTAAGAGGGCATGCTGATTTGTTGATGGGAACAGATTCTCCTGTCAGCGAAGCCTCGTTCATGATCAATGATTGCGTCTCCACAACACGAATATCGGCACAAACCCGATCACCCGCCTCGAAAACCACTAGATCCCCGGGTACGATATCCTCGGCGGTGATCACCTGCATTGATCCGTCCCGCAGGACACTCGCATGTGGGGCGGCAAGATCACGTAAGGCTTTCAAGGAGCGCTCCGCCCTGTATTCTTGAACCGTTCCCAAGATGGCATTCAAGAGCACAATAATTATGATCGTCAGGGCATCGACGTACTCCCCAAGAAGCCCCGAGATCAATGTTGCGGCCAGAAGAACGAGCACCAGAAAATCACTGAATTGAGAGACGAACACCCCCAATAACGACGGTGATTGGCCCTTAACCAGTAAATTTTTGCCCCATTTATTCCTTCTTGCCAATACCTCGTGGCCGAACAGACCTCTTTCCGGGTTGGTTCCGAGTTGGGCACATACTTGCGTACCGCTCAAAATTGGCCACTGTCCTAATATCTCTATCCCTCCCTGCTTCTGGAACTATCCCTTCTGATCGTTAAAAAACTCCCGTTCAAACAATTTATCAAACAGAAAAAACCGGTTGCAGGGCTCCTCTTTCTTTACTAATTCATCCAGGCCTTTTACTTCTTCTTTTGCAGGCGCTCCGAGCAGGCATAACCTGAAATCCATATCTTGAAGGTAATGCTCATATTTACCTTTCTCCTCCAGATCCGTAAGGATAGAATTATAAATCCGATGAAATTTGATTATCTCTTCTCTCTTCTCTTCCAGAGACTCACCGGTAAAAACAAATAACCTCTGCCGCAACTTATGATCTTCGCCTTCTGCAGCTCGATTCTCTTCGTTAATGACGGATACCGCTTTAACATAGAACCCTTCCCTTTGCAAAAAATCCACTTCGGCAATAGCGGCAATAGCCCCGTCTGCGGCTCCTGCTTTCAAAAAATTGTCGCGGGCGGTCTCATCTTCAAAATGAACGATCTCCACATCAATACCTTCATCGATAAAGAGCCCTTCGCCGATACCGATGAGCACGGGAACAGATGCCGGTTCGGCCAATGAGGCAATTCTGAGAACAGGCTCATCTTCCGGCTCGGCCTTTTTCAAGGCTTGGATAAGAAGGTAACAGCCGGTAAGCATCACCGCTACCGCTGCCAGTAAAAAAAATATATGAAGTCTTTTCATCTGCTTTATCCAGACTCTCCTCCGTATTGCTCCGATGGTTGTCCTAAATATTTCTATGATTTTGCCGGTGACAATATGAGAATATTTGGCCGGGTAAAATCAATTTGCATCCTTGATGGTTTTTCCGGGGTATCGTTCTCTTGTCTTCTCTGCGTCCTTTAAGCTATACTTTACGAGGAGGGTCGCAAAATGTTTGATGTTATCTTCTTTTCCGCCGTGGTGAACGAACTGCAGGAAATACTTGCCGGTGAAATCGTAAGAAAGATTCACCAGCCTTCCCCATACGAAATAATGCTCTCCTTTAACCGTTCCTTAAAATACGGTTCTCTATTACTGTCGTGCACCCCCTCATCGTCGCGCTTCCATCTTACATCCCAAAAGTATACCTCTCCCCCGATCCCCCCCTCGTTCTGCATGCTTCTGCGCAAGTACCTGGA
>JBASYW010000199.1:0-5147 GCA_049277715.1 Dethiobacteria bacterium
GTCTTTGGGCTTTAACATCTCTTTGGCCAGCTTCTGGATTATAGTCTGGAAGGCACCTAAAGACCACTGTCCAAAAACCGTGTGACCGCCTTCATAGGCCTGTACCTGAAATTCTTCTCTGGTCGTAACGTAGCCCATATAATCATTGGCATAGGAGTTGAAGATAACATGTTCAATCCCCCGTTGTTTCAAAATAGGCTTGGCGGCTTCCACCACTCGTTTCCCGGCCGTGTTGGTAAACTCGCCGGGACAAGCAATAATGGCCACATTACCGAAAATAACAATCTGCACGGGCAGAACATAGGCAACCATACCATGTTCCTTCATGGCCCCCATTTTATACTCACGCTTAAGCTCTTTGACCATCGGATCGGCAAATCCGGGCACAAGAACATGATCTAACGGTAATCCCAATACTGCACGCTGTGTTTTACCGCTTTCCAATGCGATGCTCTTATTTCCCTGGGCCGCATAAAGGCGCTGATAATATTCCCTCTCCGTGGATGAATAATTATCCAGATTATGCAGGCGTTTGTTTTTAACGCTATCGGCCATCAGAGAGGCTATCTTCCCCAGAAAGATGGGCATCCCCGGACCATCTACAACTGTTCCGGTAAGAAAACTGATGCCATGACAAGGTTCGGATGTATAGGCATCGGTCTGTCCGTTGGCAAACTCGGGCGCCACATGGATATCCGAAAAATCCGCATAAATCATCTCATAGTCAAAGTTACCGCTGATCTTGGTCTGGTTGTTATCCCCGGCGATCTTTAGAGCATGATCGCTCTGGTAACGTCCATTTTGCATGGCATACTCATATTCAGCCTCACCTTTGATTTTTTTACGGCGGCTTATCTGCCCCGGCCCATGATAGTGAGGGGAGACATCACCGCAAGCAGCCTGCGCAAATATCGCCACCCCTTTCCCGGAAAGGGCCTCTTCGGTAAAACGGGAGGCGTATCCTTTATTATCACCGTCCAGATTGGATAGACGATTGCCCAGACAGGTGCCATGGACACCAAACCAGGTTATTATCGCGGCTAAAGTCCCGTTGCGCTTGACGGTTAGTGCCAGCATCTCACGATTTACGGCCAGATGGCACTCTTCCTCTGTGCGCTTTACGACATCGGGATTCTGATTATATGAATAAAGAGTGCGATTCCAGGCTACCGGTATATCTTCAGGAATATCACCGGCGGTAAATGTCACCTCGCTTGGCTGGGCCGTATTAACAGCCTCATCCAAAGCCTCCATCGTGTTCTTTACGATTGTTTCAACCAAATGGGGATGGAACCCGGGAGTAACCACATTATACAGCGGCTCATGCGCACAGCCGCCATAGCCGGAGTGGGTATGGGTGCAGGCCATGATAAGTCCATGAGGGTTGATATGCGGGTAACGTTTGGCCAACTCCTCCTCAACACCCTTGCGTATGGCATGTGTGACATAACCCAGATCCAGACAGACATAAACTACTTCTGTATCGGCCTCGTCTTTAAAATAAAATACGCGGGTATAGAGTCTGTTGCGAACTCCCTTTTGACGGTGAAACCACATGCCATACCCATGCATGGCATATCCTTTGGAAACAACGGTGATGTCACGTTTTGCAAATCCTACTTCGTACATATTCTCTCCCCCATTTACCAAGTTGTTAGATATTATATTTTGATTTGTTCCCGGGGTTTGATCGCGGAGAGTAACAGATGCCTCCCCTTGATGTGCGGGTACTGTAATTGAAACAATAGTCAAAACCATGGTCAAATACAGTGCGGCAAAATTATTTATATTTCTCCTTTTGAATAAGTCCACCCTCTCGATTTTCCCGCATCGCTCCCGGTGCAAAATTGAAAGAAATTTATATTCATAAATAATATTCAAGTTGAAAGTATATTTTTCCTGCAAAATATTATATTTATATCTATATATCGGCAAAGAGCCTTCATGTAACCTGATCATGAATAATATTCATCTTTCCGTTAAGGAACTTTAGGGAAATAAATATGCAGGCAAGATAAAACAACAGCGGTTAATCGGAAAAATCATCACCAATCGAAGGAAAGTCATATAAAAAGAGGTTACTTGCCGGCCCGGCGGAACTCTTCACCGATTACATCCCAAAGGAGATTGTCCTCAAAACCAAGACGCCAGATAGCAATGCCGGATAAACCATAATCCTTGGCCATTTTCAGCTTGGGTTTGATACTTTCCACATTCTCGTACCATACCGCTCTTTTCAAATCGTTCTCATAATAGTTGAAATATGGCTCGTCAGATTGATTATCCCATTTCACCGCAATCTTATTCTCTTGTGCCCTTCTAGCAGCTTCTTTCATCGGGATATAATCGACTGTCTCCATCGTCCCCGCAACCGCTCCCGGCCAATCATAGCCATAAGTTGCGATCCCCAGTAATATTTTCTTTGCATCTACATCAAGGAGGGCATCTTCAATATTATCTTTGACCCAACCGGCCGAAGCGATAGGGCCGGGATTACTGGCAGGATAATGCTCATTATAGGCCATCACAACGATGTAATCGGCGATTTCAGCTAAAGCCGCATAATCATAGACACCATGTAGATCATAATGAACACCGCGTCTTGGAAAGACGGATACAAAAACCTTTTTTTTGCGGGGATGAAGAGCCCGGGAAAGTTCCTGAACATAATATGTCAGCAACTCTCTATCTTCGGGTGGTAAAATCTCGTAATCAATATTTATGCCATCATAATCATATTTATTCACGGCCTCAATGATCCCGGCAATGGACCTCTCTCGTGCTTCAGCATTGGTAAGCATGGCATCATTGTTAGGGATAACATCCTTTTCGTTATTGATCAGGACAACGACGGGGATATCCGCTTCTCTGGCAATATCCATCGCTTTCTGATTGTGTTTCTTTTCGATACTCCCATCCATTTTCACGGTAAGCCAGAGAGGCGATACATAATCAAGCATGCCGCTGTTTCTCTTTAATGAAGGTAACGAACTGCCGTGCATGGGGCTCCAGCCATTCTCAAAGAAACCCATGATCAAATATTTCGGCTGTGGTTTAATCCGTTCCCAGATGGCAGGCCCGCCGAACAAAGCTGCTATGATCAGCCCGACTATCAGAAAGATAACCCAAAACTTCTTTGGCAAAATAAGCTCTCTCCTGAACTTTAAATTTTTTGTTCTGTCTTTAGAGTTATGCTTTGAGCTTATTTTATACCTGAAAAATAACATAACTTGCATTGATCCACTTGGAGACGTTCACCGCCGGGGAACATCCGGGGATAAAATTATTTTTTTCAGTCTATCTTTTTGAAGATATTTATTGCTGATTTTCCCTTTTCCACGGCGGCCGATGATCAATTCAAACCCCGCGATTATCTCGGAAATCAATATATCTTCAGTAATCTCCGGGTTTAAAAGGCGATATCTAAGGATGATCGTACTGACGGCAGCGATCTTATCCGGCGTAAAAGAAGGATCGTTGGTCAGGATGTAAGCACAAGTTTTGCCTACATCTTCTCCCGGGCGGCCCCGTCTTTCGGTTTCAAAATCAAGGGCAAAGAAACACCCCGATGAGTATATAAAATTCCGGGGATTGCAATCCTCCTTGACCAGACACGTCTTCCCTGCAGTCAATCCGTAACGGTGATAATCGGAAAACCAGATTGCCAACTCCCGTGCCCACTCCCGGAGGTCCACTAACGGCCTGTCGAGCAGATCCGTAAGCGTATATCCCCTGATATGCTCGATCAGAAGATAACGGCTGTTCCAACGCAGGGGGCGAGGCACTTTGATCTCCGCCGCCGCCATCTCTTTCAAGATATTAAATTCATTCTCAGCGCCTCCGCTGATACTATAACTCTTCAAGATAGCCGGCGAGCGGACTTCCCCGTCGTTGCAGAAACGTACCAGATAAACTCTGTTACGCCTGCTGAAATATTGTTTTTCTAACTCCACATTTTTCAGGCCGAGAGCATTCGCGGCCGCCAAAATGTCCGGGGTTTCTGCATTCATGTTCTGTTCTCTCTTACCTACTTTTTAAAAAATAATTCAATCTTTACCGTTAACCGAAGCCCCTCAATCCGGGCCGATTACATAACCGCCGATCCTTTCCATCATATCCCGGACAGGTTCTTTAAAAAAATCAAAGAGCGTCATCTTGATCTTTTTATCCCCGATGACCAGGCATACCTGTGTCCGGTCCAGGAGACAATCTTTCCTCACTTTTCTTCCATCCAGTATTTGCCTTAACAGTTCTTCGCAACCAAGTCCACATAACCTGCAAACTTCCGGTCCGACGTTGGGCAGCAAGTCAAATACTTTTTCTTCGATATAATCGACCAATGCTTTGTGATCTTTTAAAGCGTTAAAAACCGGCACCCCGTTGTACTCATCGTGCTCATCCGAGATTACCCCGGCGATGGCAAAGACCGACGGGTTGATCCGTTCATCGATTTCCGGCAAGGTATGAGCGGTTATTATCTTGGGAACATTGAATCTCTCTACCCCCTCCAGGATAACAAAATCATGATCATAAAGCCCCAATATTTTTTCAATCGGAAGCTGCTCCCCGTATAAAATATCCGTCTCATGGAGTCCTCTTGCCGTCACCAACTGTGCCCCCGCTCTCCTGTGGCGGTCTGTGTTGCTGCCCTTCGTATCTATGGCAAATTTCTCATAATGAATATTTTTAACCGATCCCACAGAATAACCCCGTTCCCTCAACTCCGCGATGATTTTCTCTATGGTCGTGGTCTTTCCTGATTTTGAAATGCCAAAAACAGATAATACTTTCACAAACCATCACCTCCAGATAAAATAAGCCGTGCCGTAGATCGTGCCGCCGATAAGGGCCAGAACGATAATCATTATATCCCGCTTTCTGAAAGAAATATCTTCAATGTAGGTTCTCTCCGGATAAGCCCTGAATGCACGTGTTTCCATGGCCAAAGCCGTCTTTTTAGCCTTTAGTATAGCACTTGCCACGACAGGCATAAAAATACCGATATAAATGTCTTTCTTGTCCCGAAAGGGAATCTTCTTCAAATCAATACCTCTCAGCTGGATAGCGGTGATAACGTCCCTGAATTCTTCGACAAAGACCGGTAGAAACCTGATCGCCAGCAGGGCCATAAAGGCGATCTCGTAAGG
>JBASYW010000200.1:0-8436 GCA_049277715.1 Dethiobacteria bacterium
GTCTTCTGCAGGTGGTAAATGAGAAGATCGGTGGAGGTAACCAGCTCTTCCCTCGCGGCATCTATCCCCAAATTTATCAGTTTCCTCAGGTAAGCCTCCGCCCCCCGGGAGGAGTTGTTGGTCAGGAAACAGTACCTTTTTCCCTGTTGTTTGACGAGGTTTAAAAAATCATAAGAACCGTCAATCAGACGGTCACCCAGATAGATTGTGCCGTCCATATCCAACAAAAAGAACTCAATATCATTTAATTGCACCTTGGACATCTTTGTTTTTCACCCTGTTCCTTGACTTCAAGCGGAAATATAATCCCTATTTTAACGCCCCGAGCATCTTTTTGATCCTGCCGGGATAATCGGTAATTACCCCGTCCACCCCCAACCGCACCATCCTATCCAGGTCTTCTTCTTTATTGACCGTCCAGGCGATAACCCGGCAGCCGAGCAGTCGGGCCTGCTCCATATATTTTTTGTTCACCATCCGGTGAAGGGGATGCAAAACAGCGGGCCTGACCATGGCCGCAAAGCTCCCCTTTTGAAGCACCGGCGGAAAAAGAGGAAAATGCAGCAGGCCAACTGGTATTTGAATATCCGTTTCTTTTATTCGGGTCAGGATAAAGGGGTTGAATGAGGAGACCACAACACGCTTATATAAATTGTAGCGTGCCACCACGCCGGAGACCGCATCGGCAGTTTCCCGGTTGGCGCCCGTAAGGCTCGTCTTTATTTCGATCATGATAAATGCCCCCTCCCCCAAAACCTCCACAACCTCCCGGAGGGTGGGGATACGGGTTCCGGCATATTTTTCAGAAAAGAAGGAGCCGGCATCCAGCGATTTTAACCGGGCCAGAGTTTGCCTCGCCACCATCCCCCGTCCGTCCGTAGTTTTCGGCAGGGTATAATTATGAAAGACGATGAGGGCACCGTCCCGGCTGAGGGAGACATCCAGTTCAATTCCATCCGCACCCCCATCCATCGCCATTAAAAATGATGGAAGGGTATTCTCGGGCGCTTCCCGCGGCGAACCGCGATGTCCGATAACCATCATTTTCCCCGAACAACTGCCTCCCCGCAACATTTAAGCCCCCGGCTCCTTTACCTCGCTCCTGCCCGTGGAACCATCGGATAGGGCGGCGATTCTCTGTTCATGCATCTTCAAACTGCCGAGCACCTTCTCTTCAGGATAGCGGGAGAAGAAGAAAAGCCCGATGAGTGAGCAGATGGCAACCACCAGAATGCTCAGCTGCACCCCCAGTGGCTCCGCAACATCCTTGCCCCACGTGGAGATTAAAAAACCGAATGTAAGACCCGAAAGGGCAATCACGATCTTCAAGGGCAGGGCCCTGGCCCCGTAAAACATGGCCTCCCTTCTTATCCCGGTCCGTAACGCATCTTCCCTGGCAATATCGGCGGTCGTGGAATAGACCAGAGAAGAAAGGGCCGCCAGGGGGAACCCGCAGAGAACAAACAGACCCAGGCATACATAGACCAACGTTTCGGTCATGTTGAAGCTAAGCAGGAAAAGAATAAACGTGGCCGCAGAAAAGAAAGCAACCGAAAACACGATCACCTTTTTCTTCCCTACTTTTTTACCCAGATAGTTTACAAAAGGAAAGCTGATCAGGGATCCCAGCAAAGCCGCGCCGGCTATATAAGTCATAAAGCTCTGATCCTTCTGAAAGATGACCACGGCGTAGTACATCATCCCCAGAGTGACAATGTTTACACAGAACATCAGGAACATCTCTCCCGTCAGAAAGATAATAAAATGCTTGATACCATAAGTCCTCTTTAGCGACTCCATGATACCCGTATCCACAGGTTCAGCGGGCAGGCAGTGTTTCTTCTCATCATAAGCCAGGCATGATATATACCCCGCCAGGCACGCTATACCCGCAAAGCCCAGGGCCGTCCACTGATACGAGCCCCGGATATCCATCCCCCTGCTCTGAAGATAGGTAACGATGGGCGTAAAGGCAACCGTAACCAGCGCCATTCCCAGTAACCCCATTATGGCGATAAATGTGTTCATATTGATTCGGGTAGACTCATCCTGGCCCAACTCGGATACCAGAGCCAGAAAGGGATTGGCATAAGCCGTAAAAGCAATGTAAAAAAGCGACAGCACAACACCGAACCAGATCCCGTTGATAATGTTTTCACTGTTGTTAAATGGAGGGAAAAATACCAGGGCTGCGGCCAGAACCATCGGCAGAGCACTGAACAGTTTAAAAACTTTCCGCCGCCCTAATTTTGAAGTACTCCGATCGCTCAGTGAGGCTACGATGGGGTCGGCCAGGGCATCAAAGACACGCCCGGCAACCATGACCAGCCCGAAGATGGTCAGGAACCCCCAGAATGTCTGGCCGGGGAAAAGTTCGGGCAGTCCGTATTCTTTGGGCGGAAGATAGTAAAATGCCGCATAAAGGAGAATCATCCTTTCGGTGAGGTTAAAAGATAGACTGCCGACCGAATACAGTATCTGCCTGGACAGGGTAAATGGAGCCGGTTTTCTCATTAAATGATCCCTCTTTCCGGTGAATTTTTGCTCCGGCGGCATAGAAGCGCCGCGCCCCCGGAGATGGTACCCCTACAAGGTATACTGCAAGTAAATATTTTTAAAAGCTATGCATTATTACAGTTCGCACATTTTATGCCGATTTCCTGCCATGGCCAAATTAAAGATATTCTTCCACTGCTGTCCATCCTATAATGCGGCTTCAGAACGGCCTGTAGCAGAGCACCGCTTTGTTCTCTATTTTGAGATTAATTTAATGGGTTCAAGGTCGGCCCAGAAGTGTAAACATTCTCTTTTTGTAGGCCTCCACGCCCGGCTGATCAAAAGGATTGACCCCGAGGAGATATCCGCTTATGGCGCAGGCTTTTTCAAAGAAGTAGATCAGCTGCCCGTAATGAAACGGAGTCATCCCGGCCGCCCTGACCATCAGATTGGGGAGGCCTCCGGCGGTATGGGCCTGCATCGTGGCCAGGCGGGCTTTTTCATTGACATCATTAAAAGTCATGCCCGCCAGATAATCTAACCCGTCATCATCTCCGTCAGCCTCCGGCACAGCCATCTCCGCGGCCGTCTTCTCCACCCATAATGTGGTCGCAAAGATATCTCGACGCCCTTCCTGAAGGTACTGTCCCATGGAATGGAGATCCGTGGAGAAATCAAGGCTTGCCGGGAAAATGCCCTTGCCCTCTTTCCCCTCACTCTCTCCAAAAAGCTGTTTCCACCACTCGGCAAAATAGTGTTGCGAGGGTTCATAGTTAACCAGTATTTCGGTGGTCTTCCCCTGTTCATAGAGAAGGTTTCTTACGGCGGCATACTGATAAGCAGGGTTTTCATCCGGATCAACGCCGGCACAAATACTCCGGCATGCCTGCGCCCCGTCCATAACCCGATCGATATCGATCCCTCCTGCCGCCATCGGCAGCAACCCTACCGCCGTCAGAACCGAGAATCTTCCCCCCACATCATCGGGCACCACAAATGTTTGGAATCCTTCTTTGGTGGCCATCTCCCGCAAGACGCCTCTCTCCCTGTCTGTAGTGGCAATGATGCGCTCCTGCAATCCTTGCCGTCCATACCTGTCTTTGATCAGCTTGCGGAAAACGCGGAAGGCCAGCGCCGGTTCCAGGGTTGTCCCCGACTTGGAGACCACGTTGACGGCAATATCCCGGTCTTGCACCAGATCCAGTAAATGGGACAGGTAAGTAGCACTGATGTTATGGCCGGCAAATAAGATCAACGGGGTCTTTCTTTGGTGGGCAGGAAGATGGTTATAAAAGGTGTGGTTCAACGCTTCCAATGCCGATCGGGCACCGAGGTATGAACCGCCTATCCCGATCACAATCAGTACTTCGGCGATACGGCTGATCCTTTCCGCCGCATCTTTGATCCGGCCAAACTCCTGCCGGTCATACTCGACAGGAAGATCAAGCCACCCCGTAAATTCCCCGCCCGGCCCCCGGCGGCTGTGAAGGAGCTCATGCGCTTTCTCGACCCGGGGCTTTATCTTTTCCATCTGCTCCGGGGTTATAAAATCCTGTGCCATCGTGTAATCAAATCTGATATGCTCCATATCCAACCTCCATCATCTTATGGTCATCACAAAAATATTTTCTTGTTTTCGCTAATAAATACCATCCACTTATATATTATATTATCTCTTTCGCCATCAGAATAAAAGGAAGGAACAAAAATTCACACGCTTTACCTGTACCACGATAATGAAAATGCTTCCTGCCTTCTGAAGGTGCGAGAACTTTCCCTGCCATTCCCAAGGAGAATCACACTATATCTTCATCATCTTAAGGTAGCCTTCTTTTTTGTCATCCTGAAGGAGCGCTCCTTCATTGTCATCCGGAGGGAGCGGCCGAAGACGCGACCGAAGGATCTTAACCACTCTCGTCCCGCTTCTGCCAAACGAAATGCAACAACACCGGCCTGCGGTTCTTCCCGTCAACATAATTGGTTCCTATGCCAGTGGAATGGGGTCACCTTCATTGGCGCTCGCCTCCTCCGCTCTTTGAAAAAAACATCCGGCCCGGCACAAGGCCAACAAAAAAACGGCGGGAACAATGAACTCTCTTCTGTTCCCGCCATTTATGCTCTTTCTTTGTGCGCCATAAATTTAAATTAACCGGCCTTACGATCATCCCCGGCCGCCGCCATACTCCTTGAGGCAACGATATCCGTTCCGGTGCCCATTACATCTTTGATAATAACATCCCCCATCTTGACGGGAGCGGTAACCTTAACCTTGTTTATCTCCTTCATACAATCGAAAATAGCATCCTTGGGGATGGGGCGATCTGTCTTTACGGGAAGTAGACCTAAAGATGCTCCCTCAATGATAACGGTGGAACATATATTCCTCCGCGGGTCGGTCATCTCCTCGATGCCGTATTTGATCCCCCGCTTGCAGGTATGCCCCTCAACGATATAACCGGATTCGGCGGCTGCGTTCTCTTCAACCTGCAGTTTGCACCCCACCGGACATACAATACAGATAATCTCCTGCTTACTCATCCCTCCTGCACCTCCTCAACCTCCACGGATAAGACGGAAACATCTTCAAGCATATCGGCCCGGAGAGAGATCCTTTCCATCTCGCCGGGATACATGCGGACACTCTTTTTGGTTTTAAACGGCTCTCCGTCCCTCTTCAAGACAAGCCTTGCATCTTTATACATCTTATCCACCCTGAGCATAAGATCAACACTGTTCCCGATCTTCGCCCCGTTGATGGTGTGCGGCACAATATATTTTATACCGTAGCCCGGCTTGACGGTTATCTCCCGGCCGGAATGGTCCTGTCCCTCGGCCCCGACATAATTGGCCGCCGCCCGGCCTGCAATGCGGCTCTCCTCGGTTACATAATCTACAATATCATGAACATGGAGAACATTTCCGCAGGCAAAAATGCCTTCAACGTTGGTCTCCCGGGATTCATTTACAACCGGCCCTTTGGATCCCCGATCCATGTTCACGCCCACCTTTTGGGAAAGTTCATTTTCCGGTATAAGCCCCACCGAGAGCAGGAGCGTGTCGCACTCCATAAACTCCTCCGTACCGGGTAAAATATTACCGCTATCATCCAGCTTAACCACGGTAACCCCTTCGATCCGATCTTTTCCGGAAATATCGGTTATCGTATGCTTCAACAGCAGAGGGATATTGTAATCATGAAGGCACTGCACCACATTCCTTGTCAGGCCGC
This sequence comes from Dethiobacteria bacterium, assembly GCA_049277715.1. Lineage (GTDB taxonomy): Bacteria > Bacillota > Dethiobacteria > DTU022 > PWGO01 > JAAYSV01. The sequence goes on from JBASYW010000200.1 coordinate 5,726, forward strand.
CCGGATATGGCTTGCGTGCCATGATCGCCCTGACTTCCGCGCCTTCAAGAGCCAGCCTTCTGGCCATGATCAGCCCGATATCGCCGGTTCCCATGATAATCACCTTTTTACCGACCATGTAACCTTCAATATTTATCAACCTCTGCGCAGTTCCCGCCGAAAAGATACCTGCAGGCCTTGAGCCGGGAAGAACAATGGCCCCCCTCGTGTTCTCGCGGCAACCCATCGCCAGGATAACCGCTTTGGCTTTAACCGTTTTATATCCGTCCGTAGTATTGACGTAGGAAACCTCCCTTTGCGGAGAGATATCCAGGACCATCGTATCGGTCTTGTACGGTATCGCCAACGCTTCTACTTCATCAATAAATCTTTCGGCATATTCGGGCCCGGTTAACTCTTCCTTGAAGATATGCAGGCCGAAACCGTAATGGATACACTGCTGCAGTATTCCTCCCAGTTCATCTTCTCTCTCCAGTATCATAATGTTGTCGATACCGTTCTTTTTTGCCTCTATCGCTGCCGCAAGGCCTGCGGGACCACCGCCGATAACGATGATGTCATAATCAGTCATCGTTCTCCCCCCCCATTACTGCTTTTTTTGTTGTACCGGTCAGCACTTTGGAGTCCTGGGTGTTTTTGACTACGTCAAGTATATCTATATGCAGTTCCCGCGACAGTATCTCCATGATCCGGGGGCTGCAGAAACCGCCCTGACAGCGCCCCATCCCCGGTCTTACCCGCCGTTTAATCCCATCCAGAGAAGTAGCTCCCGCCTTTCTTCTGATTGCATCTACTATCTCTCCTTCGGTCACCTGTTCACAGCGGCAGACGATCCTTCCATAGCTTGGATCTTTTTTTATCAATGCCGCTTTTTCATCGGGGCTCAACGCGCTGAACCTGATCGCCTTCTGTCGCCGTGGATTAAAATCTTCTTTCTGCTCCAACCCTCCGGCAACTTCCTTCATGATCTCCGCGACATGGACGGCGATGGCCGGAGCAGACGTCAGCCCAGGAGATTCAATGCCGGCAACATTAATAAACCCTTTTACCCGCTCGGATGCTCCGATGATAAAGTCACCGCCATCCGGTGTAGCCCTTAATCCCGTAAATTGAGTGATGCATTGCCCAAAAGGAATGTGGTTGGATGTTTTTGCAGCCGCTTCTCTTACATAGGCAAGCCGATCGCGGGAAGTATCAAAATTTGATTTATCATCGATATCCTCCGAATCCGGGCCCACAAGAAGATTGCCATGAACGGTGGGCAGGATCAGCACCCCCTTGCCCATCTTGCCGGGGCACTGGAATATGGGCATGCTCACCAGATTGCCCGCGGTCTTATCGAGCACAAAATACTGCCCCCGGCGAGGGTTGATCCTGAAATCGGCATCGGTGACCATACCGTAGATCTCATCTGCATGAAGGCCGGCGCAGTTTATTATATACCGGCTTTCGAAGGTGCCGTCGCTCGTGATGACCGTAAACCCGCCGCTGTCTTTCCGGATATCTTTAACCTGCCGGTTCAGAAACAGGCGGGCCCCGTTCTCCAGAGCATTTTCGGTCAGAGCAACGGTCAACTCGAAAGGACATACTATCCCGCAGTCAGGAGCCAGAAGCGCTCCGGTTACCGTATCGTTGAGATTGGGCTCAAGCCTCCTTGCCTCCTCCGCACTCAAGATCTTGAGCCTCTTTACCCCGTTGGTCATACCGCGTGCATATAAATCATGCAATGTTTTCAACTCTTCATCATTAAAGGCAACCACCATGGAACCTGTTCTCTTAAAAGGCACGTCCAGCTCTTCGGAAAGCTTATCAAACATGGGGTTGCCCTGAACATTGAATTTGGCCTTCAATGTTCCCGGCTGAGGATCATAACCGCAGTGTACTATGGCACTGTTCGCCTTGGTCGTCCCTTCGGCTACATCGTTATTTTTCTCCAGAATGGCAATCTTGAGTTTGTACCTTGATAATTCTCTTGCTACAGAAGCACCGGTCACGCCCGCACCGATCACAATTACATCGTACATCATTACATCATTCGCCCTCCCTGTTTCATTACGAATTGGGGGAGACTAAGGCATCTCCCGGCTAGGATCAACCAATTATCAACGTGTTTTTAATGAAGAAACGATCTAATCAGCCTGAGGGTTTTTTCAGATAATATTTGTTATTAAACCACAGGTTTTCACAAAAATAATTATAACAATCTCAACTTTTTATGTCAATTCAATGCCCCGGCCGGATCGTGTGTAAGAAACTGTAGGTATTAAAAAAACCCTTATAGTTTGGCCTGGACGAAACGTTGCCTAAATAAATTCGCTCCGCTCAAGATTCTTCGCTGCGCTCTGAATGACAAGATAAATATCAGGATGACAGGGGTGGGGGGCGCTCTGAATGACAAGATAAAAAACGGAATGACACCCCTTTCTGTCATCCAGAGGGAGCGACCGCGCTAGCGGATGCGACCGAAGGATCTTAACCACCATCGTCCCGCCATTATCCACCCGGAACGGAATCACCCCGGCTCATCGGCCGGACGTTGTCTTGCTAGCCGTATATCTATACGCTATACTCCCAAACCCCGGTTTCATTCAGAACGGAATAAAAGACTATGCACGAAACTATTCGCTCCGCTCAAGATTCTTCGCTGCGCTCTGAATGACAAGATAAATATCAGGATGACAGGGGTGGGGGGCGCTCTGAATGACCAGATA
>JBASYW010000201.1:0-2397 GCA_049277715.1 Dethiobacteria bacterium
CGATGATCCGCTGCCGATTCCGCCATCATCACCCGGAACGGAATAACCCCGCCCCGGCATTGGCTTCCTGTCCCCTTGACATGGAACCCTCCCTGCAGAAAATTTGAGTAATCAAAAGAGCCTGTACTTCATAGTAATTATTTAAACAAGCCTGTACAGCATACTAATTATTTAAACATATACTAATAACAAGAATATGTTTCTTTTTTGTCGAATTTAAGATATAATATGCTTCGATATGTTAATTTTTATTAATAATTTACCGGTGAAAGGAAGCTACAATGGATAATTACACGCTGAAAAATCACTCTATTCTGGTTGCCGTTACCGTAACCGTCCTTATTTTCTCGGTCATATCCACCGGCTGTAACGATCTGTCCCCAGCCGATGATGATAAAGATGATAAAGCTGAAATATTGGCATCTGATGAAATCCAACCAAATGGTGAGAAAACATTGACTATAAAGCTGTTTTTTGCCGATAACCGCTTGATCGCTGAAGACCAGCCCGGCCAATACGGATACGTGGTGCCGATATTACGGAGTATCCCCTATACGCCGGATGAAACAATTGCCCTGCAGGTAACCTTGAAGGAGTTAATCCGGGGCCCCCTTACTTCCGATGCGGGAGATCTGTTTTTTACCATTCCGGAAACAACGAAACTTCTGGGCGTCAAGATAGAAGACAGGACTGCTGTAATCAATTTTTCCAAAGAACTCCTTACCGATAGCACCGGCGGAACGGTGGGAGGCCAAATATTTCGCGAATCAATAATCCACACCGTGACCCAATGCCCTTCCGTAAAGGATCTGATCATCCTTGTAGAGGGTGAACCTTGGAATGATGGCCATTACATCTGGGATACGCCGCTCAGTGAAAAAGACATCGTCAATCAGTAAACTGACTCCCTACCCCTGTTCATCTCTCTCCCGTTGCCTGTCTCCCATCCGTAGTACCTTTTTAATCTCCAGCCAGAACCGAAACATGGTCAAAAACACCAGGGCACCGCTACCATCTATAACCACATCCAGGAGAGAAGATTCCCTTCCGGGGATAAAGCTCTGATAAAACTCATCAAAAAGACCGTAAAATAAAGAGATTAAAAAAGCAATGGCGGCCGCCTTGATACTCCAATCCTGAAGCTGCCCGTTAAGTGCCCGATAGAGGAGCATCGCCAGCAAGGCATACCCGCAGAGGTGGCCTATCTTGGCCGGAAGAGGGAATGAATCCAACACCTCGCTTCCGGCCGGCTGAGAAGAAAAATAAGTGATCAGGCCCATCTGAATCAGGACCGGCCCCCATAGCACAATTTGTTTTAAGATGCGTCTGCCCATCAAAATATTCCTTTATTGATTTATGATATTTTATCATAGTATCGCGTAAAATTCTTGCGGCTGACCATGGATTTGCTCCTACCTCCCGTGATTGTCATCCGAAAGGGAGCCTTTTTTATTGTCATCCGAAAGGGAGCGGTAGCGACCGAAGGATCTTAACCACAACGGTACCTCCTTCATCATCCGGAATGATATAACCCGCCCCGGAGATACTTCCGGCCACATATTCTGCTGTTATTTATGGAGAAAAAGAAGGTGCTTGCCCAAAAACCCAGGATTCTTCGCTGCGCTCTGAATGACAGAAAAAATATTCATTATCCGGAACGGAATAATCTCGCCCCCGGAGATACTTCCGGCCACATATTCTGCTGTTATTTATGGAGAAAAAGAAGGTGCAAGCATGAAAGTTGGCCCGTTACAGAAAACCTCAACCCGTTATTTTAATGTTTCAAGGAATGAAAGATCAGCCTGGAAGAGCGTTATTGTACGACGGCATCCAACCGCCCCGGTGATGGGCCTCATAAAGGTCATCACAGAGTGCTTTAATCCGGTCGACGGTAAGCTCTGCGGAGGTATGCGGATCCAGCGCCGCGGCCATATAGACGTATTCCATCTTCCGTTCCTTGGCCGCCAGAATGGTCATCATCTGAACGTTGATGTTTGTCCGGTTCAGAAAAGCCAGTTCCTCCGGCAACCGGCCGAATTTCTCAACATGAAATCCATCTCTGTCCACGGTCAGAGGTACCTCCACACATGCATAATCAGGCAGATTCGAGATGATGCCGCCCTTGTTGAGAACGCTCCCGTTGAATTTATAAGGTTTGTTTTCCACCGCTGCCTTGATGATGTAAGAACCAAACTCATGGGTCTTCCGATGGCTCAATCTGCGCTTGAAAGTCAAGAAGAATCTTGCGGCTTTCCACGCCTTGATCTGAGCCCTGCATCTGCGGGGGTATTCGTCAAGGGGTATCCGGAATTCTTTTATCAATTCGGGGCAACGATCCTTGATATAGTAGGGCAGATATTCGGCAGCATGCTCCGATGACTCGGTAATATAACAACC
>JBASYW010000202.1:0-4926 GCA_049277715.1 Dethiobacteria bacterium
AATTAGTATCGTATGCACAGCAGTGTTCTGATCCGCAGATCAAGCAAATGTTTCAGCAATCTGCAAACTCGGCCGAGACCACAAAACATAAATTAATGTCTTTCTTACAGTAAAGAGAAAGGAGATAAAAACATGCAGGAAAAAGATATGGTAAACGATGTACTTTCCATGGTTAACAGCAGTTTAACCGGTTATGCCTCTGCCATCTCGCAGTCTTCCAACCAGCAATTACGGCAGACGTTGCAGCAGATCAGAGATTCCGATGAGAACTTTCAGATGCAACTGGCGCAAATTGCTCAACAAAAAGGATATTACAAGTCTGCTCCGCAGGCCGATATGCATTCAATTCAACAGATGCGCCAGATGTTTAGTTAGGACCTCCGGATCAAGATATATATGACCCATAAACCCTCTGCCCGTTTCCCCGGTGCAGGGGGTTTTTTATCCCCGGATTAAAAGAAAGACCATGTGATAGAATCCGATCTTCCCGGTCCTTCGGTGAGAACCTGTTTTTCGTATTCTTTGTCCGGGAAGGAATAAAGGCCATAAATGTAGAATAAAGTCATAATATTTTAAAAATGGAGAACTTGCTGCCAGGTTGAGGGCTTAAGAGAAAAGGCCGGAAAACCAGTCAACGGTGCAGAAGGGCGGATATCCAAGCATTTTTAACAGGGAGGTCTTGAAGTTATGGATCAACTTTTTTATCCGGAATCTATCGTTATTATCGGGCTGTCTGCCAAACCGACCAATATCCCCCGAATAACCCTTGAAAATTTGCTCCGCTGGGGATACCGGGGCAGAATATTCGGTGTTAACCCCGGAAGTGATGATCTGCATGTGGATGGAATCAAGATGTATAAAGATATTGAAGATCTGCCCGAGGTTCCCGATCTTGCCTTCTGCCTTGTTCCGGCCCGTTATGTGCCGGATATCGTGAACCGCTGCGGCCGATTCGGCATCAAGAGAATGGCTATCTCTTCGGGAGGATTTTCCGAGTTCAGTGCAGAGGGGAAGATCCTGGCCGACCGGACTCTGGCCCATGCCCATGAACAGGGGATCCGTTTTGTAGGCCCCAACGGTGTGACTGTAGCCAATACCGACAACGGTCTCTGCCTGCCGTTTATCCCCCTGCACAAGGCACCCAAAGGGGAGATGTCCATTATCTCTCAGAGCGGTGGAGTATCCCTGGCCATACTTAACTATCTTCTTGATGAAAATATCGGTCTGGCCAAGTTTGCGAGCATGGGCAACAAGCTCGATCTGGATGAGGTTGATTTTCTGGAGTATTTCGGTGATGATCCGCATACCGGAGTTATCTGCCTGTACCTGGAGAGTTTGTCCCGGGGGAGGGAATTTGTCGAGGTGGCCCGGAGAATTGATAAACCTATCGTTGTTTACAAGGGAAATGTATCCGCGGTGGGGGAAAAAGCCGCCATGAGTCATACGGCAGCAATTAGCAACGATGAAGAAATTATTGACTCGGCCTTCGAAGAGGCCGGAGTAATCCGTGTCCACAATATTCTTGATTTTATCGAGGTTACCAAGGTGTTCCGCCTGCCCCCCATGCGGGGAAGACGGGTCATGGTCATGAGTCCGGCAGGGGGGTTCTCTGTCCTGACGGCAGACCTCTGTGAGAAGGAAGGCTTTGAGTTTGCGGATATGGGCACGGGTTTTTATGAAAGTCTTGAACAATTCAGCAACGCCGGCGTGATCAAGTTTTCCAATCCCCTGGACATGGGTGATATCTACGATCCCCAACTTATGGCCCACGTAATTTATACGGTGATGCATGCCGAGCAGGTCGACGGCTCGATATTCATAAGCCAGAGACCCCAGATGCCTCAGGGGGATGATGTTTTTCGCAAGATGTTTTTATCCGATCTCTCCAAGGAGACCTGGGGCACGATTCTTTCCGCCGGGAAACCGTTGGGCGTTTGTTTGTTCGGTCCCACAAGGATAATTCAGCAGACCAAACGTTCCGTGGAATTTCCCGTCTTTAATACCCCGGAAAAAATGGTAAGAGCATTGGCTCTGCAGATGAAATTTTATGAACGGAAGGAAAGGCTGCACGAGCAGAAAACGGAGGACCCACCTTCGGGGATTGATCATCGATCTGCCCGGGCATGGCTTCGAGAGAAGAAAGGGGATTACGGCGAAGAGATGCTTGACCTCCTTGCCGCATGCGGTATTTCCGCGGCCGCATCGAAGGTCGCCCTTGATCATGAGGAGGCGATCAGGCATGCAAGCGAAATGGGTTACCCTGTGGTCATGAAGGTGGTCTCACCCGATGCCCTGCATAAAACCGATGCCGGAGGTGTGGTGGTGGGCGTTAAGGATCCTCAAGGGGTTATGGATAATTTCAAATTGATTCATGATAATCTGCTAAAATATAAACACGATGCCCGCTTTGAAGGGGTTAGAATCCAGAAGATGGCCCCTGACGGTTATGATATGTTTGTGGGCGGCAAACATGATCCTTCTTTTGGCCCGGTAGTTTATTTCGGGCTGGGGGGGATATTTATGGAGTTGTTTGCCGATGTGGCCAACGTCATCTGCCCGGCCCCATCCGAGGCTATCCTTGATCGGTTTAAACGCTTGAAAGCATACAATATCCTCGAGGGACAGCGTGGGAACCCCCGCGGGGATATGGATGCATTTGTCGATTTGATCATGCGGGTCTCTCATCTTTTATGGGAATACCCCCATATCCGGGAGCTGGATATCAACCCGGTCCGTGTTTTTTTTGATCGGGGCGGGGCCATGGCATTGGATGCCCGCGCCCGGATTATCTGTTCCGGCTCTTTTAACCGTGCCGCAGATCCCCAAAAATAAAACCCGGAAAAGCTGTGCAATACCTGTTATTAAGCTGTGGATAAAATTTTGCCAGGCTTATACTCAATGTGGCAATCAATTGACAAAAACCCATTATATGAAATATAATAACTATAAAGATTTTGTTGTATTTTGTCATATTTAACACGCGTAGTTTCTTTAAAAATTTCGCAAATTTATTATAAAAAAACAGGAAGGAGTCGCTGCACATGGGAAAGTTAAAGGGAAAACGGGTTTTAATCACAGGGGCGGCTTTGGGTATCGGTCGTTGCTTGGCCGATCTTTTTGCCAAAGATGACTGTGAACTTATCTTGACCGATTTCAATGAAGATGCTCTTGGTCTGGCCGTGGAAGAGTTGAGCAGGGACGGTGCTCTGGTTTATTCCTATGTTGTTGATGTCTCGAACCGTAAAGAAGTAGAAGGGATGACTGCCGATATTATCGAGAATATCGGAAAAATCGATATTCTGATTAACAATGCCGGGATAGGCCATAGCGGTGAGATCATCGAAACACCCCTGGAAACATGGAAAAAGCTGATGGATGTAAATTTCTGGGGGCCTCTTTATCATATCTATGCTTTCCTGCCATCCATGGTCGAAGCGGAAAACGGGCATATCGTGAACGTCTCATCGGGTCAGGCCTTTTACAGGTTGCCCACCTGGGGGCCCTACGCCATTATTAAACTTGCTCTCGGCAGCTTCTCCGAACTATTGCGCTTTGAGTTGAAGAAGTTCAAACTCAAAGTTACCACAGTATATCCTTTCATGGTAAACACAGGGTTTTACGATGAAGTTGAAGGGGAGACCCTGGGTACAAAATTATCGATGAAGTTATTGCCTTATTATTCAATGACGCCGGAAAAAGTGGCCAAAATTGTTTACAAGGCGGTCAAGAGGGAGAAACCGGTGGAGATGGTCTCCGTTTTGAATGATATCGGGGCTTTGAGCCGTTCCATTGGGCCTCTTTCCAATTTGATCAGTTTGGTTTCTCTTGGTTTTCTGGGTAAAAAACCGGAGCAGTTAAAAGAAAACCTGCTTGGTTAAGTTGTTTTTCAACTTATTTGATTGATCAATACTTAAAAAAGAAAGGATTTTTGATTATGGGCAAGATACAGGACTTTAAGGATATGCTCAATGAGGGCAGGATAGGATTTAAAATGGATGAAGTGATGATTGGGGAGCATCAGTTTGAACCCGGAATGGGGCCGGAGGGGAAATTTCCCCTTGAATTTCGTGTTACCTGGGGGCCCAAAAATTTTTTATCCTGGATCGATCCCCGCAGTCAGGATTTTCTGACCCAACCTCTGCAGGGTGTTATCACCGTGGGAGGGTTATGCTACGATGCTCCCTGTGAGGGGACATTGAAACTTGATTATTTTAATGAAAATAAGATCCGTTACACTTTTGATTTTACGGTGAAGGAAAAGGACTATCTGTTTATCGGTGAAAAAATAAATATCAAACCATGGAATCTTCCGGTCTCTCATACGACCTGTTATGGCACCGTCATGGAGAAGGATACCAACGTCTTGATTTCCCGTTCCGTAACCTTTTTCAAGTTAAAAACGGCACCGGCATTTTTGGCCAGTTTCCGCCTGGCTTGATCCAAGATAATTTCTACGGATGAAAAAAAGGGACGCCGATTAGGAGCGGTCAGATAGGGATTATTAATTCCTGAAAAATTCGGCATAGTCGTAGATTTTCGGCTATGCCGTTTTTTCGTTTAGTTTGGTAAGTCGATAGCGCCAATGCAGTTATAAAAAATCTGAATCCGCTGGGTTCTGCGGCCATCTACTTTTTCAGCCTTAAATACAATAATTTTGTCAATGAACTCTCGGATAATCTCTGCATCCAATTCTGTAATTTCTGTGTACTTTTTTACTAGTGCCAAAAAGCGGTCGGTATTGAGGGACTGTTCATTTGCTGTATCAATGGTATGTTTTAATTTGGTTATCCTTTCTTCCAGTGCCTTCTGCTCGGCTTCATATTCAGCTGACATCTTGTAAAAACGCTCTTCAGGAATTTTGCCCATCACATTGTCTTCATATAGCTTTCGAATGATTTTGTCTATGTCAGCAATGCGAGTCTGTGC
>JBASYW010000203.1:0-2951 GCA_049277715.1 Dethiobacteria bacterium
TCCCGGTAATCAAAGTAATAGCTTCTGTTTCTGTAAATCTCTCTGAATTTCCCCCGGTATTTCCTGGTCCGGAAATATCTCTGCATAAAATCCGACAGGGGAAAAATCTGTTCGGAAGGGGCATAAACCTGTGGCCTGCCGGTTTTTTTGTTGAGAATCGTCCCGGTAATTACCCCCCATGACAGGTCGGCGAGCGAATACTTTTTGAGGTCTCTGAGCATGGCCTGTAAAACCGCCTCGTGGGCGGGATTGAAAAAAAGAAATTTGTGCGTATACATGACCGCGCCGTGAAAATGATCCGGGATGTCCATGAAGCCGTCTTTCTGCAAATCCTGGCCGACCAGATACATGATCTTCATCATGTAGCGCAGACTTCCCAATCCGGGTTTACTCTGGCCGGGGAGCTGTGGTCTGTCCGGATCGAAGCAATGGAGGGGATTCTGGGCGGAGAGCCATTCGATGACGATCATATCCAGAGGGATGTGATCCTTGCTTTTTTCAAAGAAACGTTTTTCGGGCAGAAACGCGGATTCGGAAAGGCGAAGGTCGATGAGCAGGTGATCTGTGTTTTTCTGCTCATCATAAATTTGCAGATGATTGATCAGGGCCTCATCTTTGAAAATCTTGATATAGATATGATTAAAGCCCAGCGAATCAAGATGTTTAACCAGACCCACTTCTTTGATCATGGCCATGATATCATCAGTGTTGTACCTGTTGAGAAAGAGCCCTTCATTCTTCTTCCCCATAGCCAGGTTTCCCAGGCTGCTCTCAAGTTCAGAGCTGGATACCGTCCCCGAGGGTATTTTGTCCCTGTTTATTGGTCTGAAGTATTTTGAGGTTACCCGTTTATCTATCCTTCTCATCTGTAAACCCCTAAAAATGTTTGTGGACAGGCTCTTTGGATGAGCCTTTTAAACCTGCTTACCGGTTACAATTATATCATGATCCGACTATCCATAGGGGAGGAATTTTTTCCGAAGCCCTGCTTCCACCTCTATTTCATGATGGGGCGGGGTGATTCCGTTCCGGGTGGATAATAGCGGGACGAGAGTGGTTAAGATCCTTCGGTCGCTTCTGCTCCCTCTGGATGACAATAAAAATGGCTAGCGCGTCCGCTCCCTCTGGATGACAGAAAAGGGGTGTCATTCTGAGCGCAGCGAAGAATCTGTCAGCAGGAGATTGTTTTCAGGATAACATAGTTAGGCTATGTGGGGTTCTTTTTAAAACCTCAGTGTCTTGATACGATTATCTTTTTCGGATATTGTTTACACTGATGAGAATCTATGGTATTATTTATTCGTTTTATGTCGCTAAAAGTTGAAGAAACAGAGGATCCCCATGGTTGAAACAACAGCTTCTTATCAGTACAGCCTTGAGCTCGATATTCTGATCGATGAGGTACGCAAGTTTATCGATCGCTTTCAACACCCTGATTTTACAGACCATGCATGGTTAAACCGCATGTGCTCTATCGGGGAGGAGCTGGCAGGGAGGCTCTCCGGATTGGCATCGGCTTTTGGGGAGAGAAATATCGCCGCTTATAAATCTATCAAATGTCTAGCCGAACGGCTGAGATCTTTTACGGTAAAGCTGACCGAGCATTCCAACCACCGGGAACTTCTTGATTATCGAAATTTGCTGGCACGCAGTTATGAGGAGCTTCTCCTTGAGCTGAACAACCTTCGTTTGGCGGGGGCGGAGGCTCTGGGCAGATCTCGTCAGCTCAAACCAACCAATTATGCCCGTAATCTCTTTCATCTTTCCATGGGACTAACGGGGGCAATCCTCTATTATTTTGTGCTTACCCGTATCCAGGCCTTGGCTATTCTGGTAGCGATCTTTCTTGTCTTCGGAGTACTGGAGATAACCAGGTGCTTCTCCGGTAGATGGAACGACTATCTGGTGGACAAGGTGTTTGGTGCCATAGCCCGACCATCTGAACGTTACCGGGTTAATTCATCAACATTTTATGTGATGGCGTTGATTATTATTGTCCTGTTTTTACCGAAATTACCGGTTATCGCTGCTGTCCTGGTTCTGGCCTTTGCCGATCCCGCGGCCTCGTTGATCGGGAAACGTTGGGGGCGTTTAACCCTTTTTCGTGATAAGACGTTGGCCGGCTCGCTGGCATTCTTTACCGTGGGGACATTGGCGGTGGCATCCTTCCTGCTTGTGGCTGCTTCCGATCTTGGGGTCATGCATATCGCCGGCGCTTCATTGATTATCGCTTTCTCCGGGACGCTGACTGAACTTCTGAGTAGCCGAATTGATGATAACTTTTCTGTACCCATCGTCTGTGCAGTGGTTGGCACCCTGCTGCTGTTGTAGAAACAGGAGCGGACAGAAACCGGTTTGGGGAAAACCGGATATGACCACAGGATGCAGCATGATCCGGATCAGCAGGAGAAAAGGCGGCATCCTTCATCGGGAAAAGCAGCTATCGAAGGTTATCCATAGAAAGAGGGATCGATCTCCATCTGAAGTTTATCTCCTTCGTTCAAGCCTTCGATTATTTCAATGCTGATCCCATCGGAGATACCCGTTTTGACTGTTCTTTCTTCAACGCCTTCCTCCGTAATGAGGTTGACATATTTCTCTCCCTTTTCATCATCAAACACGGCTTCCACCGGCACCACCAGCACATCTTTTCTCTCGGCAAAGATAACCCTTACATCGGCGGTCATCCCCGGCCGGATCCTCTCATCGGGTTCAAGAGTTACTATCGCGGGGAAAGAGACCCTGCCATTCTGGTTATAGGCCTCGCCACCCAGGTAAGTTATTGCTCCGGAGAACGTTACATTTTCATAGGCCGCCAAATTAACATCCACCTTATCTCCTACCTTGATATGGGGGAACTCGATCTCATCGATCGGCACGGAGATAACCATCTCACGGGGGTCTGACAGCCTGACGAAGCGAGCGTTTCCCGCATCTCCCTCCTGTATGGG
>JBASYW010000204.1:0-3445 GCA_049277715.1 Dethiobacteria bacterium
GGGTCTTCAAGGCGACGGATAACCGTGCCATCAGCATCCGGCGCCTTATCAAAATAATCGGATATTGTCTCCCCGCCAACAGCAGGATTGGTACGGTCAATCAATCCTTTGCGGTTTAATTCCTTCATAACGGTTGGAACTCCGCCTGCTCTGCCCAGATCTTCAATGTGATCATCCCCCGCCGGTCTCAAGAAACATAACTGGGGGGTGGATCCACTTATTTCGTTAACCAGCTTTAAATCAAAGGTTATTCCCGCCTCATAAGCGATGGCCGCCAGATGAAGCAAGGTGTTTGTTGAGCCACCAAGGGCCATATCTAGGGCCAGGGCATTTTTGAGAGCACCTGCAGTAATAATGTCACGAGGGCGTCTGCCGGCCCGCCAAATTTTAACCGCCTGCATCCCCGCTTCTTTGGCCAGACGGATACGCTCGGCACTCACGGCCAGGATAGTACCGTTGCCGGGAAGTGCCATTCCCAGCGCCTCCGAGAGGCAATTCATCGTATTTGCTGTAAACATCCCCGCACATGAACCACAACCGGGGCAGGCTTTATTGGTCAGCTCATCCAGCTCCCCGGGGGTTATCCGGCCTGATTTGACCGCTCCTACCCCCTCAAAAACAGTGTTCAAATCAATCTTCTTGCCATCCGATTCACCGGCCATCATCGGCCCTCCACTGACGATTAACGCGGGGATATTCAGGCGGACGGCAGCCATCAGCATCCCCGGAGTTATCTTGTCACAATTTGTAACCAGGACCATGGCATCAAAACGATGAGCTTCGATCATACACTCGATGCTGTCAGCAATCACTTCCCGGCTGGCCAGGGAATAATGCATCCCCCGGTGGTTCATGGCGATACCGTCACATACGCCGATCGTTGGGAATTCGACCGGCGTCCCTCCGGCCATCACAATCCCGGTCTTAACCGCAGCGGCAATACGAGGTAAATGAATATGCCCGGGAACAATCTCATTGGCCGAATTTACAATGGCCACCAGCGGCCCCTTCAGCTCCTTTTCATGGTAACCCATAGCTGCAAACAATGAACGATGGGGCGCCCTCTCGACACTTTTGGTAACATCATCACTACGCATGATTCAACCTCCTCTTCCAAGCCTTACCGCTAAAACCATGATTACGACATATCTCAACTATGGATGCTTTATAAAAACAATGAAGCATAAATTTCTTTATTAAATGCTCCCCTGTGCCTGGCAACACTTATTATTGGCGTTTTTCAGAGGTGCTTTATTGAGGATAAACTTCGAGACCGCTGCCGTTGGTACGTTCCTTAAATAGCCTCATCAGTTTCACGGTATTCTCTCCGGGAACCCCTTGACCGATGGTCCGACCATCTATTTCAATTACAGGAATTATCTCCGCGGCGGTTCCCGTCAAAAAACATTCATCGGCAACATAAAGATCATAGCTGGTAAAAGGCACTTCTTCAACCGGTATCCCTATTTCTCCGGCCAGCTCGATAGTTACCCTGCGGGTAATCCCTTCCAGCAGCCCAACATATGAAGGAGGAGTGATGAGCTTTCCGTCTCTCATGATAAAAATATTATCGCCCGAACCTTCAGCTACAAAACCGCTATTATTAAGCATAATAGCCTCCATAACCCCGGCATTGTTGGCTTCAATTTTTACCATGATGTTATTCAAGTAATTCAAGGATTTAATTTGCGGGGCAAGGGCATCCGGTATATTGCGGCGGGTGCACACGGTAATTGCTTTTAACCCCTTTCTGTACAGCTCGTCCGGGAAAAGAGTAATCTTATCGGCAATGATGACCACCGATGCCTTTTTACATTTAAGGGGATCCAACCCCAGGTCCCCGACTCCCCTGGATACAACCACCCTGATATAGGCATCCATAAGCCCGTTTTCTTTTACGGTGAGGAGCACCGCATCAATCATCTCTTCTTGAGAACAGGGGATGGACAGTTTTATGGCCCGTGCCGAATCATAAAGGCGCTTGATATGCTCCCTCAGCATAAAAACACGTCCTCTGTAGGCCCGAATACCTTCAAAAACTCCATCTCCATAAAGAAACCCGTGGTCAAAGACCGATACCGTGGCTTCATCTTTTGATACCAATTTCCCATCCAGATAAATTTTTAACGTCATGATAATCCCTCCATAATATGACAAATAAAAATGCCTCCGCCCCTGAAGGACAAAGGCTTAACCTAAAAACAACCTCTTTATTATTGAATCGACAATGGATATTCATCACTGAGGTTGACGGTTTCACCTACATTTTATATTCAACTTGACGCCCTGAAAACCCCTAAAAACAACCGGTTAGATGATTATAAATACCCCTCTCTCTTTACCCATTATTGTTTCCAGTATCAATTAATTATCTTTAAAATTATATCTATTTAAAACCTTACTTGTCAACTATCAATTACTATAAACAATGGTTTTTATCCCTCATTACTCCATATTTATGTTAACATGTGGTTTATTACCTGGGAAATATTTATCCGCCGGAGAAACGAAAGAAAAGAACGTCTCCATCCCGGACAATATAATTTTTCCCTTCTATCCTGGCCATACCCTTCTCCCTGGCCGCCGCCAATGATCCACAATCCATCAACGCGTCAAAAGAGATGGCCTCGGCGGCAATGAACCCTTTCTGCATATCCGAATGCACTTCTCCGGCCGCATCGATCGCCCTGGTGCCGTTGTTGATCAGCCATGCTCTGGTTTCAGAGCCCTTGATGGTGAAAAAAGTGATCAAACCGAGTACCCTTCGGCAAATATCTGCAATATTATACAACGCTGTTTTCTCCAATTTGTATGCGGCCAGGAAGAGCTCCCTCTCTTCCGTGTCCAATTCTTGCAACTCAACTTCCAATTTGGCACAGACAGCCGTCAGCAATGCTTTTTGCATCGCCGCATACCTGTTCATCTCCGGCGGAATCTCCTCGTGAATATTGGATTCGCTCCGATTAAGCACATAGACCGATCGTTTATCGGTGAGCAAGTTTAATTCTTTTACCGGAACGGGTTCATCCCCCTCCTTCTCCATGGTGGCAAGCAGCCGGCCATCGTTTAAATGAGCATATCCTCTTTTTAAGCCCTTTAATTCTTTGGCGGCATCCTTCTCCCCGCTCTTTGCTTTTTTCTCTATCTTCGATATGCGGCGCTCAACCGTAGCCAGATCGGCCAGAATTAACTCCTGGTTTACCGTTTCCGCCTTCTCGATCAACTCCTCTCCGGATGCGGATCTCCGGATGCCGCTCTCATAATCGGCAATTACATGGATGAGCAGATCAACCTCTCTTAAGTTCCCCAGAAATTGATTCCCCAAACCTTCCCCCCGGCTTGCACCTTTAACCAATCCCGCCACATCTACGAATTTAAGATACGCGGGAGTAATCTTCTCCGGTTCGGTAATGGATGCCAAAGAATCAAGCCGTTCATCGCCAAG
>JBASYW010000205.1:0-2813 GCA_049277715.1 Dethiobacteria bacterium
CGTTGTCGGGATCGCCTTCAGCCGGATCGTAAACATAACCGCATACTTGACAAACGTATTTTTCCATCTCTGATTACCCCTTTTTGTTATTCCAGAATTATTCTTGCCAGTTTGGCGCCCGTCTCCCGGGTCTGATCATCCTCCCCTGGATCAGGGGCATAGTTGATATTGATATGCTCAAGCGGCATCTCCCAACCAAGTTGCTCCATGACGGCTGCTGTCTCCTTCACCCCCTGGCCTCCCCAACCGTACGAACCGAAAGCCAATCCGATGCGCTTTTCCGGCCGCAGACCTCGGATATAGGTGAGAAATGCACCTATCGAGGGCAACATCCCGTTATTTAAAGTGGGAGAGCCGATCAGTACCGCCTTTGAGGTGAGCATGTCGGCCACTATCTCCGAAATATGAGAGGTCTGCAGGGATCTAAGCGTCACCGGCATGCCGGCACTTTCAAGTCCGGTTTTTAATTGGAGAGCAATATTTTTTGTAGAGCCCCACATCGTATCGTAAACGATCAGAGCCTTCTTCTCCGTCTCATGGCCCGCCCATTTTGGATAAACTTCAAGGATCCGGGGCAAAAATGTGCGCCAGATAAGGCCATGACTTGGAGCGACCATATCGATATCCAGGCCTCCGAGGGCCTCAAGCGCTTTGAGGACCTGCCGGCCATAAGGAAGTACAATATTGGCGTAATATTTGGCCGCCTCCTCATGGATAATCTCCCAACCGACCTCATCATCAAAACGCTGGTAAGAAGCGATATGCTGTCCAAAAGCATCGTTGGGCAGAAGCAGCTTCGCCTCCGGAACATAGGTGGCCATAGAATCCGGCCAATGAACCATTGGGGTATGGACAAAATTCAATGTATATCGCCCCAAACTCAGACTATCGCCCGATTTAACCAGCCGGTAATCCCATGTATTCCTGAAATAACGCTCCAGTCCTTTTTGCCCCTTGGCGGATGTCACGATCTTTGCCCGGGGTGCCGCTTTGGCAAGCTCCGGAATACTGCCGGCGTGATCCATCTCCACATGATTGATTACCAGATAATCGATCTCGGCCGGGTCGATGATTTCTTTTATATTGGCGAGCATCTCTTCAAAACAATAATTCTTGACTGTATCTACAACCGTAATCTTTTTATCGATGATCAGGTAGGCGTTGTAAGAAGTACCCCTTGGTGTAATATAACCATGAAAATTCCGCAGATCCCAATCCACGGCGCCCACCCAGTATATATCTTTCTTGATCTCTCTTGCGCTCATCTCGCCCTCCTTCATTATTTACCACGCATTGCCCGCACAATGGCCATGCCTATGCAGCAAGGAATCTCAATATCCTTCGATCATTACCTCCCTCAGGATGACAAAAATAAAACTTTCATGGCAATGAATCAGCTCTAAATCTCGGTTTTCCACAGACCATGAATGTTGCAATATTCCCGTACCACGATCTGCCCATCTTCCACACAATCAAAAACCGCTTCCGGATTATCCCCGGGAGCCAATGGTTTGCGGCAAACTTTTCCTCCTGCTATTAACTCTACCCACTGAATATAATGATTATCCTCCATCGGGTGGGCAGCGCTGCCGATCTTCACGACCACCTTTCCATCCTCTCTGCTGACCACCGGCACATGCTTTTCATGCGAGGCATCCACGGTATTTTCCGTAAACAGATTCATGTTCTGGCCGCAGCAGACCAGCTTGCCTGCTCCGGGATGCAAAACTTCCACTATATTCCCGCAAACCATACATTTGTAAACCTGCAATTTTTGCGTCAATCAGATCACCTCATTTTCAATTATTTTTCTGTTTTGGGAATGGGCAACTCCCCGTCTTTTGCTACCTTTACCCAGATACATTGTTGTGCATGACCTGTCAGTTCATCTTTTATCATTCCGTAGATGGCGGCGATATCTTCCTTCGCCCTGGTAAAAATCCTGTTACATCCTTCATCAAGGTTGAGGATAATGCCCTCTTCGGCAATCTCCTTTATTTCTTCCAGCCTTTTAAGGATCTGCCCGTACTTTCTTTTGGTTAGAAAGGCATCCCTCATCATCCCGGCTTCTTCCTCATCCAGCAGTTCAAATCTATCCTTGGGCGCCCCGCATTTCGGGCATAGATCCGGAGGATTATCCCCCTCATGAAGATAACCGCATACATCGCAACACCACATCTTCACCATTGTCATCCTCCCGTTACAAAAATATCCTGGCCGGAAAACCGATTTCAATGATACACGATATCATAAAAACACTTTTTACAGGAATAGGTACACGGATACTTGACTCCCGCACAGGATCCGCCGGACCTCTTCGCGATCGTTACCGTCACCTGTTTAGAGGGTCCCCCCTTATTTGCCGCCCTTCTGTTGGTTTTTAACATATTCCCATCTCTCCCCGGTTTTTATTTTCTTGACAGGCTCTTTCTAAAAAAACACTCTCCGGCAGTGCTGCATCTGCATCTGATCGCCTGCATCAGGTTAGCATTCTTTGTTGCACTTCATGCACACCCGTTCAGCTATCAACTCACCCCCTTTTGCATTCTATGCATATTCCCTGAATAAATAATTCAACCGCCGTTACCTTCACATCATAATTCAAGCCGGCATCTTTCCCGATCCGTTGGATCAGATCTGTAAATTCTCCATCCATATCATCCAGGCGGTTACATTTAATGCAGAAAAAGTGAGCATGGGGAGTGATATTTCCATCATAACGATAGATGTTTTCGCCCACATCAAATCGTTTAACCAACCCCTTTTGCTCGAATAGATCCAGCGTTCTGTAAACAGTATTAAAACTCAAGCAC
>JBASYW010000206.1:0-3927 GCA_049277715.1 Dethiobacteria bacterium
GGACCATCTCTGAACAGAATGTTTTGGCGATACAGGCTAATTTTAATCGCTCCATCGGATTACGATCAAACTGCAAGCTGGTCCAGGCGGATTTCTGCACGATAGCTCTTCCCACTTCAATGAACATCAACATCTCGGCAAGCGTTAAACCTATCCCCTGATGTTCAATAATAGTTTTTCCGCCCTGAATTCTATCTTTAGCAAAGGCCAGAGCTTCTTCATATGCAGCCCGTGCAATACCTACAGCTATCCCCCCTACCGGTCCCCGACTTACACTCCCCATAAACTCGTAGTGAGGTATCGCTCCATATTCCAGACCCAACAAATTTTCGGCAGAAACAAAAACATCTGCAAAAGAAATCTGTGCCGTGGTTGATGAACGAATGCCCATTTTATTTTCAATCCTGCCTACGGTAACACCGGGCAGATCTGCCGGAACAATAAATTTACTGGCGGTCTGGCCTCCCCGGGCTACATCCTCTGTAGCCATCACCATGTAAAAACAGGCTCTCCCGCCATTGGTTACAAAACTCTTGGTCCCGTTTATAATATAGCCGCCATCCACTTTTCGATAAGTAGTATTAATACTGCCCGGCCCGGCACGTTTAACCGAAGCCACATCAGACCCTCCGCCGGGCTCGGTATAGCACCCCCCCACCGGTAACGCCTGATCGGAGGAGATCATGGGAAGATATTTCTCTTGCACATCAACATCTCCCTCCAGCATCAAGATCCCCTGTATTAACCAATTTACACCGACTGAGACCGCAAAACCGGCATCTGCGGCGGCCAACTCCTCACCGATAAGGGTAGTCGTTATCATGGATGCCTCCGCACCGCCAAATCTCTCTGGGACAAAAACGCCGATTAAACCCAGTTCAGCTGCTCTCCGCCAAAGATCCCAAAATATTTTGTCCCCTTCGCCTTCAGGATCCTGATCCATAATCAGAGCAACAGGTCGGATTTCTTGTTGAGAAAAATCCCTTGCCATTTTCTGCATCATCAGCTCTTCAGCTGTAAAATCGTACCCCAACTTAAAATATTCCCCCAATTATAATTTGTAAATTCACCACCATATTTAGATATTCTATTGCATATTTTACTGATTATTCCGAGTATTGAAATTATACTAACATTAACTTGGCCTGTCAACCAATAAATGGAATTTATAATGTTTTGGGGTGTTATTAAACGGGGTTAGATTGTGATTCTAAGGCTAAAACCGACGACTGATTTTTTATAAATTCATCTGTTTTTCTAAAAACACTATCTTTATCATAATCAACAGTAACGACATGCAGGGAATTTTCAACAACAAACATACTCTTATCCGCCGATGAGATATGCTCTATTATGTACTCTGCATTGGCCAATGGCACTACGGGGTCGCATCGGGAAGCAATCACCAGTGCCGGTTGTCTTACCTGAGGCAGCATGTTATTTGTCTCATCAATAAACTTCAAAAGTTCAATTATTGATTTTGAAGGCAACCAAAAATAATTGGCTAACTTGACGGAGTTATCCCGGATCGATTTTCCGACCCCGGGCAGATATGGTGCCACCCGGGTGAAATACGGAGCTAAGGGGATCAGTTTGGCACGCCAACCGCCCAGCACCGATGGGGCGCATATCGGTATTATCCCGGCGATATCTTCAGGGTGTGTTGCTGCCAGATTCAGAGTTAACGCTCCTCCCATGGAAAGTCCCGCGACAAAGACTTTAGAACATATTTTTTTAATTTCATCAAGGCCTTCTTCCGCAGAATCAATCCAATCCCGGTAAGTAGATCTGCGCATATCGGCCGGAGTGGTGCCATGCCCCTTTAACCTAACGCCCAGAGCTGTAATTCCATGTTCCCATAGATATTTACCGAGAAGTTTCATTTCATGGGGGGAGCCGCCGAATCCATGGATCAGCAAGCATCCTATCTTGCTGTCCGCCTGATAGAAAAATGGCTCCGCACCCGGCATAATCGTTCTGTAATTATTTTTCACTTTTTTTTTACTTCCCTTTCTTTTCATGATGGACTTTTTATAGACGATCAAATTTACTCTATATCTGTTTCTATTATAAAACATCCCCGTTTATTTTAAAATAATAGTAATAAATAAATATATATGGAAATACTAAAACCGATCTAGGATGGCAAGGTTGCCCTTTCAGGATTACTTCAGAGGAGGTAAAGAAAATGCCTAAAAAAGAAAACAATCCTCTCCGAAACATGAAATATGAAGTGGCCAAAGAACTGGGTATCGATCTGGATATGGTTAACCCCGCTGAGCTTACGGCCAAGCAAAACGGTTATATCGGCGGCTACATGGTTAAAAAATTAATTGAGCAAGCTAAAAATCAATTAAAATAATAACGGAAGCAGAGGATATATCAGGAATATTTCTATTGACGTTCCGTTATTACCTGAATGCCCGGCAGTTTACCGCCACCTTGAGGCATATTTTCAAACTCCGCACGATGATCAGGGCTTTAACCAATCACTGTCAGGTCTGGCTATCAGGCGGGCATTGTTGTATGCCATATCCAATGTTAAGCATGTCATACCGGCATAAAAGTTATCCTGTTTTGAAACAGCCAAAGCCATATCCACGACGTTAGGATCTTGCAAACAAATTGGTATAAGCAGTTGGATTTCATTTTTATAATATTGAGGGACTGCCTCTTTATAATTAGCCTCGATTTTTTTCTTTGCGATATCAATTGCCCCGTTAAAAAGAGTGGTTATATTGGGATTGTCCCTTATACCGGAAGGAATTCTTTCTCTATTGCTTTCACTATCCAGGATGTGATCGATGTTTACTCTCAAATCCAGATTGGTATCATATAACAAATCACTGATATTATTAAAGTAATTTGCTCTTTTGGGCAAAGGATATATATTTTCAAGATATATATTACTTTCTTCATAAAAACCTTTAAAATACCACGGAACTTCGAAATAAGGGTTGGTGTTTTTTTCAAAATAAGCATAGATGTACTGATAATTTTTCGTAAACAATCCGGTATTGAAACAAGCTTCTTTACCGGAAGTATATATTTTACTGTTTTTTTCTTCGCCTTCCAAACTATCCGATTCAAATTTAAGCCTTTGAAAAGTATGAACAGCATAGTTTTCCAGTATGGGATTAGTCTTGTTTTTGCTTTTTTCATTTGACTCCGGATCTCTGAATTTCCAGTCCTCGGCAATGCAAAGACTCTCCAAATAATAAAGCAGCTTGAACCAATTTTTGGGGACAACCGTACATTCATAAAATTCTACATAAGCATTCGGCTCATTCAAACTATTTCCCCTCCATTTCCGAAAAATGCCTCTTCTATCTTTATAATAAATATATTTAAATAAGTGAATTTAGACCTATGAAAGCTCCTTGTGGCTGAAATTATTTGAAAACAAAATGAGTGGGGTAGAAGTGGTATGCAGCTATGATATCTCCGAGGTAGGATGCTTGAAGAAAACATGGTTGGCAATAATAACGGTCTGAGGCTGCTTGCGTACCCACTGATTCCCGGTTTTAGCGGGATTATAAAAACCGATTGCTCCCAACGATGGATCCCAACCGTTTACAGCATCCATCACCGCCCGGTATGCGCTGCGGCCGGGCTGCAGCCACAACCTCCCATCCAGATAGGGCGAGTATTGGTAATGGCCGTCAACGATCTGAAGGATAACCCCTTTCACATCATCGGGATAATGCGGACTGCTGATCTTATTTAAAACGGTGGCCGCCACGGCTACCTGGCCATAATACGGTTCTCCCCCCGCCTCGGCATGGACCAGCCGTGCCAACAGGTCGATATCATCGGGGGGGAGGTTCAACCTGTTGGGAATATATGAAGGTACAACAAGTTTTTGGCTCTCTACCACATCGGTAGTACTACCCAGATCATTCTCCACCATAATCGATAACACCGAAC
>JBASYW010000207.1:0-5164 GCA_049277715.1 Dethiobacteria bacterium
ACTTACCGCCTTGTCAGTGAATACACGATCCGTTTCACGATACGCCCGGTTCAGTACCGTTCCGGGGCTGCTCCTGTTATTTTGCAGAGGGCCGATGGCTCGGAGGTCGAAAATTTCAGTGTTTTGCCGAGCGCTTTTGCCTATTTTGATCCGGTTACAGATGAGGATGGAGATATCCGTGCGGTCAAGATCAGGGGAGGCGGGTATGGACACGGCGTGGGATTGAGCCAGTACGGGGCGCGGGGTATGGCGGAGAAGGGGCTTGATTTTGTGCAGATTATCGAGCATTATTATCCCGGCACACGGTTGCACAATATTTATGAACAGTAAACGCGGGCGGGTATTATCGGTTTATTTGGGAGCCCGTATTTGTAAAGAAGTCTTTCGCGGTCTTGTTTTAGGCTTGAAGAGCAATACTATGGTTAATGGGATGGGGGTGATTCAAGGGTGTCGAGACCGATCAAACCAAGAAGAGTTAAACATCTGCCCACGGTGACGTATTTTAAGCCTACGGGGATTCCGATGCATCGCCTGAAAGAGACGGTCATCACCATCGATGAACTGGAAGCACTGCGCTTGAAGGATCTGGAGGGGATAGACCAACAACAATGTGCTGACCAGATGGGCATTGCCCAGAGCACCCTGCAGCGCATCCTGGCCAATGCCCGAAAGAAGTTAACCGAGGCCGTTATCAAGGGGAATGCTCTGCGCATTGAGGGCGGATCTTACTCCGTAACCGACAGGATTACATGCAAGAGATGCCACCACGGCTGGAGAAGAAATATTTTGTATAATAAACGGGGCCGGACGGGCGATCAACGTGAATGTCCTTCCTGCGGACATAAGCATGACGAAGACGTTTAAAAGAAGATGAATTCTAAAAATATTGAAAAAAAGCAAGGGCAGAAAAAGGGAGAAGACGTGTTGTCTTCTCCCTTTTTTGACCATGTTTAAGCCAACGGTCTTTCCCGTAGCTGAAACCTCGCTCCTATTCTCTTTCAAAGAGGCCGGCTGCGCCCATGCCGCCACCGATACACATGGAGACGACACCGAAACGGGACCCTCGGCGTGCCATCTCGTGCAGCAGGGTTGTGGTCAGCTTGGCGCCCGTGCAGCCCAGCGGGTGGCCCAGCGCTACCGCCCCGCCGTTAACGTTGACGATATCTTCGTTGAGGCCGAGCTTGCGGATGCAGTAAAGCGCCTGGGAGGCAAAGGCTTCATTCAATTCGAATAGATCTATATCCTCGATCTTCTTGCCGGTAAGCTCCATCAGTTTGGGGATCGCCACCGCGGGGCCGACTCCCATCTCATCGGGGTTGCAGCCGGCAACGGCAAAGCCGCGGAAGACGGCCATCGGCTTGAGACCGAGGGATTCCGCTTTTTCCCGGGACATGAGCACCGCCGCCGCCGCACCATCGCTGGTCTGCGAGGAGTTTCCGGCGGTTACCGAGCCGCCCGCGGCAAATACGGGGCGCAGTTTGCTCAATATATCAAAGCTGGTCTCCGGGCGGACGCCCTCGTCGGTATCGAAGACGATTTCCTTCTCCACCGCTTTGTTGTCGGGGTCGACGGTTTTCTGCACCATTTTCAAGGGGACGATCTCCTCTTTAAATTTACCGTCTTTGATAGCCGCGGCGGCCCGCTGGTGGCTGCGCACGGCAAAATGGTCCTGATCTTCACGGCTGATGTTGTAGCGGTTGGCCACGTTTTCAGCGGTAATGCCCATGGGGGTATAGGCCTCGACATTGAAGTTGACCAGATCCAGGTTCGGGGTCAGTTTGTTCCCGCCCATCGGGACCAGGCTCATGCTCTCTACACCTCCGGCCATCATGACCTCGTCATAGCCGAGCATGATTCTTTGGGCGGCCAGAGAGATGGCCTGCAGCCCCGAGGAACAGAACCGGTTGACGGTCAGCCCGGGGACCGAATCAGGCAGGCCGGCCTGCAGAGATACCATCCGGGCCACGTTCATACCCTGCTCTCCTTCCGGGAAGGAGCAGCCTAGGATAAGATCGCCTATCTCCATGGGGTTGACCCCCTTGGCGCGGGCAAGAGCTTCCTTTACCACCGCGGTGGCCATATCTTCCGGGCGAGTGAAACGCAACGTTCCCCGGGGTGCCCTGCCGACAGCGGTACGCACACAAGAAACAATAACAGCTTCTTTCATCGATTATTCCTCCTTAATTCCTTAGTGGCTTGCCGGTAGTAAGAATGGCAGTGATCCGTTCATGCGTTTTCTCCTCAGCACAGAGGCGCAGGAATGCTTCTCTCTCGATATCCAGCAGATACTGTTCGCTGACCAGAGAGTTGGGCAGAATTTCTCCGCCGCTCAAGACATAGGCGACTTCACCGGCAACTTTCATGTCGAACTCGCTGATGTATTTACCCCAGAGCATGGTCTGAAGGCCGGCCTTGAAAGCGGCGATACCATCGCGACCGAGAACCTTGATTGGCTTCGGCCGGGGCGGTATGTATCCTTCAATAGCCATGGCCAGCGCGGTTTGCTTGGCATCATAGATGAGATAATCCAGGTTGTAAGTTACTCGGTCCGTAGGCCGGAAGTAACGGAGCTCTTTGGCTTCAAAAGCATTGTAGGCGATACGCGCCATGGCGATATGTTCAAATGCTTTCTGCACCAGCGGGAGCATGTTTACGTTGATATCATCGGGGATACCCTCGATGTAACGGATCAGCAATTCTTTGTTGCCGCCGCCCCCGGGGATAAGACCCACGCCCATCTCGACCTGACCGATGTAGGTCTCCGCCGCCGCATGGATCCGGTCACAATGAACGCAGATCTCCATGCCGCCACCCAGTGTCATGCCGTGAGGCGCCGCCACCGTTGGTATCTTTGAGTATTTGAGGGACATGCAGGCATCCTGAAATGCTTTGACCGACTGATCGAGCATCTCCCATTCGCCGCCCTGAGCGGCCATCATAACGAGGGCCACGTTGGCACCCACACAGTAGTTTTCGGCTTCGTTGCCGACGACCAGCCCGATATAATTTTTCTCGGCCTCTTCCACCGCCTCAAAGATGAAATCGGTGAAAGAGGGGCTGATCGCCTGCTGCGGCGCATGCATTTCCAGGCAGACGATGCCGTCGCCGATATCGATGAGGCTTCCGTCATCAACACCCTTGACGACTTTATTCTGTTTTTTCAAGACATCCAGTTTGATGGGATCGGGATTCTCCGCGATGATACGGTTACCCTTGACCATGAAGGAGACGGTATTTACAGGGAAGTCAACTTTCTCGGTTCCGGTTGGGACCGGCCGATAGTCCTTTGAGTAGATGTCATAGTAGTAAAGGTTGCCCATGTTATCTTCTTTGTAGAACGAGTTGCATCCATTGGCCAGCATCTCTTCGACGACGGCAGGGATAGCTTCCCCTTCTTCCTTCATCTTCTTGACGCTGCCCTTTAAACCGATGGCATCCCAGCTTTCAAAGGGGCCGAGTTTCCAGTTGAAGCCCCAGCGCATCGCACGGTCCATATTGACGATATCATCGGCGATTTCACCGATGAGGTTGGCCGAGTACTGCAGGAACTTCTTGGTCAGTTTCCAGGCAAATTGACCGGCGACATCATCTGATTCCAGCAGAAGTTTGAATCCTTTACGCAGATCTCCGGCCTGCTTCACTTTTTTCAGGGTGTCAATCCTGGGTCTCTCCAGAGGGATATATTCCACGGTTTTGTAATCAAAAACGAACCTTTTGGTGCCGTCTGCACCCCTCTCTTTTTTGTAGAAGCCCTGCCTGGCTTTGTCACCGAGCAGTTTCTTCTCCAGCATCGTGCTCAGAAATTCAGGCGGGGTCATGATATCTTTCTCTTCCGGATCGTTAGATTTGTCATAGCAGGTTTTGGCCACATTTACAAAGGTGTCCAACCCGACAAAGTCGAGGGTCTTGAATGAGGCCGTCTTCGGGTGTCCCATGGGAGGCCCGGTGATGGCATCAACCTCCGCGATGGGGAGATCCATCTCCTGCATCAGCTTGATGGTGTACATCATGGCATAGGTGCCGATGCGGTTGGCGATGAAGTTGGGGGTATCCTTGGCAAAGACCACGCCTTTACCCAGGGATTTCTCGCAGAAGTTGTGCATGTAATCGATTACTTCCTTGATCGTCTCCCGGCAAGGGATTATCTCCAGCAGTTTCATGTGCCGGGGAGGGTTGAAGAAGTGAGTGCCGATAAAGTAGCGGCGGAAATTCTCGGAACAATCGGCGACCATCTCATTGATGGAGAGGCCCGATGTATTGGAAGAGACAATGGTTCCCGGGGTCCAGTACGATTCCAGGTTCTTGAATAATTTTTTCTTGATCTCCATATTTTCGAGGATAACTTCAATGATCCAATCCGCGTCTTTCAGTTTTTCCATATCGTCTTCAAAATTACCGATGGAGATCAGTTCGGCGGAAGGGTTTTTATACAAGGGATTCATGGGGCCGGGCTTCTTCTTGATCAGTCCCTCTTTTCCCGCATTGGACAGACGGTTGCGAACGGCCGGACTGTCCAGAGTCAGTCCCTTCTTTTTCTCGTCGGGGGTAAGCTCCCGGGGGACGATATCCATCAGCAGAACCGGGATACCCACGTTGGCCAGATGAGCGGCAATGGTAGCTCCCATCACTCCTGCTCCAAGAACGGCAGCTTTTTTAATCTCTTTTACGGCCATTAAAATACCTCCTTGTTACTTTTTCCATACTTCTTTTTTATAGCAACGCACCAAAAACAAGTTATAGACAACGATTATCGTGTCTTCTTAAAAGATCACCTCCCATACAGAACAAAAGTTACCTAAAATATGCATCAGCACAGAATGTAATGGAAAATGAATGATAAACCGACAAAACCGGCATCTTAAAAATCAAGAATATGAATATACTTATGGATATATTCGATATATTTATACAATTTCCTTCATAAATATTACGGAATACAAAAAATAATTAAATAATTTAAATATATTGGTCGACGACAACAGGAGGCTGTTGTCGTCCTGGGGGAGCGGCACCCCCTCTATGTCGGTCAGAAGGGAGCGGCAGCTTTTCTGTCATCTGGAGGGAGCCCTTTTTTTCTGTCATCCAGAGGGAGCGGACGCGACCGAAGGATCTTAACCACTACAAGTACCTCCATCATCACCCGGAACGTAATAACCCCGGCCCG
>JBASYW010000208.1:0-1783 GCA_049277715.1 Dethiobacteria bacterium
ACTTTGGAATATAAGGATGCGAAACCATGCGTTCGCTCATAGATACCACCCTTTCTTAAGCGCATTTAAGGCTTGGTAGTTCCCTTGAAAGATCATCGGCCTTTTCCCAATCTAAAAGAGGTCACCTATAAATGTGAAAAAGCGTCGCCCCGGCTTTATAGTAGATCCGATCTCTGAGATGATCATGCCGGCAAGAATCAAGATCCCACCACAAATCTCACGACTAGCCAAAACTTCGCCTGCCTTGAGCCAAGCAAATAACGCTCCGAAAACCGGTTCTGCGGATAGTATGAGCGCTGCGTGTGTAGCCGATGTGTATTTCTGGACTCCGGATTGTATGAGTATCGTAAGTGAAGTAGCAATGATCGCAGTATAGGTAATTGAGGCCCAGCTGTCTCGAGGTATAGTAAGCGGCCACTCAAACATAATCGCGGCGAGAAAAGCTCCGCCAGAAACTATCAGAAGTTGGATTGCGGCAAAGACAACCGGATCGTTGTTTTTAGAATGTTTCTCTATAAGGAGGATGTGAGCGGCAAACCCTATTGCACACAGGAATACCAGGAGGTCTCCCGCCTGAATGGTGAGGGGGAAAGTCAGCGACATGATTCCTAATCCGATAGTCGCAAGCGCCACGCCAAGCACAGTGTTCTTAGGGAGGGCCGCTCTAAGTAAAACAGATGATGCCACAGGGACCATGACAACCGACAGCCCCGTAATGAACGCTGCTTTTCCGGCAGGCACCGTAATCAACCCCACGGTCTGTGTAGCATAAGCCAAGAATAATACTATCCCTGTTACCACTGAGCCTTTCATGAAGCTGTGGCCGGACTGTCCGGTTTCAGAAAGCGCATGGCAGTCCGCGGCGTTTCTAGAAGCCGGGCCTTCAGTATTCCGAGAGTTCTTCCCGGCGGCGTATGCTCGCAAAAGCACAATAACCAACAGAAAAATGCCGCCAATAAA
Organism: Dethiobacteria bacterium; assembly: GCA_049277715.1. Classification (GTDB taxonomy): domain Bacteria; phylum Bacillota; class Dethiobacteria; order DTU022; family PWGO01; genus JAAYSV01. The sequence goes on from JBASYW010000208.1 coordinate 961, forward strand.
GAACCTAACGGCTATGAATGTAAACGGCTTTATGGCCGATATTGCCTCTTTTACCACTACAAACGTAGTACCCCAGATCACCGTGACCAAGAGTAAGAGGGAATCTGCTACTATTTGGCTCATATGACTACTCCGTTTTACGCCGAGTCATCGACGTTCTCATGGTTCGTAAAAATAAGACCCGCTGCACACCGCTACGGCTGGCCCAGTCTGCCACACGTGACCATCTTCTTTCCACTCTACCAGAAGCACGCCTCCTGGTAAACTGACTTTAATCGGGGTGCCCTTTTCTGCCTTGCCGTTTAGGATCGTAGCGACCACCGAAGCCGAAGACCCCGTACCAGATGCGAGAGTTATCCCCGATCCCCTTTCCCATATGCGCATGTCAATGGCATCCCGTGACTTTATGGCAACAAACTCTATATTTGCCCGCTCAGGGAATATCGGGTGATTCTCCAGTACTGGACCAATCCGCTCAAGGTCAATGTCATTAACATCATCGCAGAAAAAAACACAGTGCGGATTTCCCATTGATACACAAGTTCCATAGAACACTTGGTCTTCAAATTCGATAGGCTCGTTTACCGCTGGCTCCGTTCCTTCTAATCGAGCAAGAGGGATGTCGCATCTTTTTAGTCTAGGTTCTCCCATATCAACCGAAACCAATTCTACCTGTCCATCTTTCACCGTAAGATAAGGCCTAATTAACCCAGCTTTTGTTTCAACAACTAGTTCAACCTTGTCTGTAAGTCTATTGTCGTACACGTATTTAGCAAAACATCTGATACCGTTACCACACATTTCCCCCTCCAAACCATCGGCG
>JBASYW010000209.1:0-2297 GCA_049277715.1 Dethiobacteria bacterium
AAGTAGGACTGCCGGAAGGACAGGTGGGTGATGATGCGGATTCGCATGCCGGCACAAACGAAACTTCTCTCATGCTGACCATCGACCCGGAGATGGTCTCCTCCGATTACAGCGAGATACCCCCCTCCGAGCCTCCTCCGCCCAACCGTGTAGCCCTGTTCTTCGCCCGGGTAATAAAGTTTTTCTCCAAGCAACTGGGCCGTGATCTTGAACATCTGGCCAACGTTTTAGGTTGGGTCAGCGATCCCAATATGAAGCCCTATCTCGGTTTTCCGGCCATTTCTTCAAAGGAGGCGGGCGAAGCCATGCTCAAGACCCGTGTCGGCATTGCCATGCAGCTATTCAGAAAGGCCCTCAAGGGCGAACCGGTAGAGATCAACACCATGTTATGGGCTGTAAAGTTCCTCTACAAATTGCCCGAGTAATCACCGGCCTTCGGCCGCAAACTTTTTCCCTCTTATCCCCGCGGGACTTTTTTCGGCGGCAGATCTTCCGAATTTAATTACAGTGAGAGGTTGGGAACGGCGTTTAGATCAAGAGAGGCAAACTCACCGCTCCGCAGATAAGGAAAGGCGGCGGCGGCAATCATTGCGGCGTTGTCGGTACAGAGCGCCGGCGGTGGGCAGTAAAATTTCACTTCAGGAGCCGCCTCCAGAAGACGCTCCCGCATGAGCCGGCGCAAAGAAGAGTTGGCGGCCACCCCGCCGGAAAGAAGCAGGGAAGCCGGCTTCTTCTCCACCGCGGCCGCGACCGTTTTCTCCACCAGCACCTCCACCACCGCGGATTGGAAACTGGCTGCCAGATCGGGGATGTTGAGCGCGGCACCTTTTTGTTTTTGTTGATGGAGGTAGTTCAGGACGGCGGATTTTAAACCGCTAAAACTGAAATCGTACCGGCTGTCTTTATCGAGGTAGGCACGGGGAAATGAGATGGCGGCGGGGTCTCCCTGCCGGGCAAGTTGATCGATAATCGGCCCGCCGGGATATCCCAGGTCCAGTGCCCGCGCAACCTTATCAAACGCTTCGCCGGCGGCATCATCCCTGGTCTGTCCCAAAACCACAGTCTCTCTCATGTGCGGCATCCATACCAGATCGGTATGTCCCCCCGAAGCTACCAACCCCAACAGGGGAAACCTTATCTCGGAGCGATCTTCATGCTCCGAATCACCATAAAGAAGAAAATTGGCATAGATATGACCCTCAAGGTGGTTGACGGCGATTAGCGGAATATCACGGGCATACGCCAGCGACTTGGCGGTGGCGATCCCCACCAGCAGCGCCCCTACCAATCCCGGTCCATAAGAGACGGCCAGGGCATCAAGGTCGTCAAACTTTACCTCTGCTTCATCCAGAGCCGCATCGATCAGATAATTGATGGTTTCAAGATGAAGCCGCGAGGCTATCTCGGGGACGACGCCCCCGAATTGGGCATGCCGATCTATCTGTGAGGATACCAGGTTGCTGAGAATCTTTCTTCCGTTTTTAACCACGGCCACCGCGGTCTCATCACAGGATGTTTCTATCCCCAGGATTATTCCGTCTGTTACAAACATGGCCCTGCTCTCTCCACTCCGCTTGAGATTTCCCGCCTTGACGGGATAAGCTGTTTTCCTGATCAGATTACAACCGGACCTGACCGGCGATCTGCTCATTGACCATAATGATGGCATCTTCATCCTGATAATATTGTTTACGCAGTCTACGGGCGACAAATCCGAACCGGGTATAGAGCGAACGGGCGCTCCTGTTGCTCGGCCTAACTTCCAGGGACATCCGTACAGCCCCTTCCCCCGCCGCCCCGGAGATCAGGTGTTCCATCAGGAGCGAACCCACTCCCCGGTGCTGATATGGCCTGCCCACGGCCAGGGTGGTAAGATGGGCTTCGTCCAGAACGATCCAGATACCGGCATAACCAAGCAATTGCTCATGGGCACAGGCAGCGAAATAACGTGCAAACCGGTTCTGGAGAAGTTCGGATTCAAAACCCCTTCTCTGCCAGGGAGAATCAAAGACCGATTCTTCGATGCTCATGACCCGATCCAGATCGGAAATATCCATGGGGCGGATCCGGACATCGGAGATGTTAAAATCAACATGGTCTATAATGCTCTACCTCCCCTGCGTACTTTCTTCCTGCCGTCTGCGTTCAGCCTCCGGAATCCGCAAGTACTCCGGCTGCAAATCATACAGCGAGTATTGGCTCGGAGAAGCCTTCAACTTCCGTGCCGCACAGACCGCCACCGACGAAGCTCTGTTCAACGCCAGCACGGAAGGTATCTTTGCATACCGATCTCCCAG
>JBASYW010000210.1:0-7285 GCA_049277715.1 Dethiobacteria bacterium
GGATAAAGCTTGATTTTTCGCGTCACAAGATCTGCAAGTTGGCGCTTGGTTCCATGCTTCATGATCTGGGAAAAACCAAAATTCCCGGTGAGATATTGAAAAAGCCGGGGTTTTTAACCGATGATGAATTTGAGGTTGTGAAGAGGCACCCCGACGAGGGGCTGGAGATATTCAAGAAAAACTCTGTTTTCTCCAATATTGCCGGAAAAATTATCTCCCAGCACCATGAACGATACAACGGGAGAGGATATCCGCTCGGGCTCAAGGGAAAGGAGATTGACCCGCTGGCGCAGATCGTAGCGATTGCCGATGTTTACGACGCCCTTACCTCCGACCGTCCCTACAGAAGGGCATACCAGCCGCATGAAGCCATCGAGATGTTCTCGGTTTCCGGATCCAACCACAATGTTGAGTATCTTCGCGTTTTTCTTTCTTTTATTGCCGGTTTTCCTGTAGGAACATTTGTTAAACTGAGCAACAATGAAAGCGGGCTGGTCATTGCCAACACTCCGGGTTACCCGTTGCGCCCGGTAGTCAGGGTGTTGTATGAAGAAGGCGATCTGATGCTTCCGCATTCCGCTCCCTATGAGCTGGATATGACGGAGAAATTGGATATCGTGGTAACTGAAATCATCGACGGTGAATATAAAACTTAAGCCGGCGATACGCATTTTTCCCCGATTTAGACCTGCAAATCACCGACAGGCGTTATTACCGGTCACCCGGATTTTTAAAACGGAGCCAGAATGAGGATAATTTTACCGATCCCCATATTGATCCCGATCCGATGGCCCGAGGCCATCTTTTCCAAAACATTTTCCCTCGTTATTTCCGGAGGCTGCATCCGATATTCGAGCCCTTTGCCGGACAGATTGACCGTAAATATACCGTTCTGCAAGTTCAGGAATTCCATAAGCGACGCCTCAGCCAGCTCCAGATCTCCACTTACGGCCATCTTGGCAAAATGCTCGGCGATTATATCACGGTCCTCATCGTCGATGCATAAGCCGGTAAAAATATTATTCTCATTTTCGATGTACTGATATACGGTAAATTTTGAATCAAGGTCATCTTTGTTGTTGATGTCAATCCACGGCTGCTGATCGAGGAAACGGATGATATTTCTTAAAAGCAGAGATACATAATCGTAATAAATCTCCGAGTTTACAGATTTATTAAAATCGATAAATTCCTTGATTATCTTGTCCGTATCTCCTTCTTCCAGGATCTTGAGCTGGATTTTGCTCAACCCGGAATCATTTTTAAAATTCTCCAACTCATGATCGAGCTGTTCATAATTCAGGAAGCCCAGATCAACCGCGGCCTGGCCAAGTTGCAGATTGGATTCACGGGACTGAAACTGCAGAAGTTCCTCAACCTGTTTGTCGGTGAGATATCCCAACTCCACCGCTATTTCACCGAATTTCTTATCTGTTTTTTTCTGGATCTGGAATACCGTTTCGACCTGAGTTCCCTTCATCAGGCCTTCCGAAATGGCCAGGGTGCCTATTTTAATTCTGACATCCTGCATATGGGCCAAAATATGTTTAAGTTCTTCCTTGGATAACGCATTTTTATTGAGCAGAAAACTGCCAAAAAATTTATCGTACATGGATTAGCACCTGCCTTTTATGCGCGATAATGCACTGATAAGTTGTTCTTCTTTCCATGGCTTCTGGATAAAATCCAAAGCCCCCAGGTCGAGTGCCTGGCGTAAGTTTTCTTTTGTGCCGGTGGATGTTATCATTACCACGTTGGCTTTCTCATCGATCTCTTTAATTCTTTTAAGGCAATCGAGACCGTTCAGTATCGGCATGACCAAATCGAGCAGCACCATGTGGGGAGAAACCTGTTTGTAAATCTCGATTGCTTCCTGCCCGTTTGAAGCCTGGTAGATTTCAAAACCGCCCATTTTTTCCAGGGCATCTTTTAGCTGTCTCCGGATCAGCAATGAATCGTCGCATATCAACACTTTCATCCGACCGTCCAAAAAATTACACCCCTCTCTGTCATTATCTGGTTAGAAATTCATATATTCTATATATTTTTTTATACCGTGATAGTGATTTATACTTTTAACTTTATAATAATTCTATAAAGGAAAGATAAATTCCTTTAGAAACCAAAATTAAATTTACGGGTCTTGATAATGATGTCTTAATATTAATATATCATAAATATTTCATCGGTATGTTATATTATTACTGTCTGTTAATTTTTTAGGAGGATTGACAAAAAGGATGATTGTCGGTGTAGGGATCGATATGGTGGATATTGAACGCATTAGAAAAATCATGGCTCGTTTCTCCATCCGTTTTTGTGAACGTGTCTTTACGGAGAGAGAAGTAGAGTATATAAATACACGAAAGGGAGATACCGTGCCACTGTTTGCGGCACGGTATGCCGCCAAAGAGGCAACTCTCAAAGCCATAGGGTGCGGTATCGGTCCGGCCGGCCTCAAGGAAGTTGAGGTTGTTTCCCAGACGGGGCGCCCGCCCCGGATCAGACTCTACGGTAACGCCAGGGAGATAGCAAATCATCGGGGGATCGGAGAAATCATGGTCTCTCTTTCCCATGAGCGTAATCTGGCCTGTGCTCAAGCCATCGCCTTGCGTTCCTGATTAAAGTTCCTCTTCAAAAGCGTGCCTTCGCAGCGGCCGTTTCTTTATCATCAGAAAAAGCGGTCGGCGGCCGGAATTCATATAGCCGGAACATGTCCGTCATTGACAGGCACACTCGCGTGTGTAATTGAGCAATCCGCCCGCTTTGATTATCTTGATTTGCCGCGGGGAGAGTTGATGGATGGCCTTAAAACGGGTTCCGTCGGTCTCATTGATTATCTCCAGCCGGCCTCCCTCGATATTTTCCCTTACGTCGGGGATGCGGAGAAAGTCACCGGGTTTGATATCCGTATAGGCTTCTTTGTCGGCTAGGATCAGGGGCAAAATGCCGAAGTTAACAAGATTGGCATGATGGATCCGGGCAAAGGAGAGGGCCAACACCGCTTTCACCCCGAGATGACGAGGGGCCAGGGCGGCGTGTTCCCTGCTGGAGCCCTGTCCGTAATTCTCTCCTCCCAGGATGATCCCTCCGCTTTTGGCGATGGCCCGCGCTGAAAATGTAGGGTCCACGGGATGGAAAAGATATCCGGAGATGGCCGGTATATTTGAGCGCAGGGGCAGCACCTTGGAGCCCGCAGGCATTATGTCGTCGGTAGTAATATTGTCCCCTACTTTGAGAAGAATCTCTCCCCCGATCTCCTCCGGGAGGGGGTCAAACCGGGAGAGCGGCTTGATATTGGGGCCTCTTATAATTTCAACGGCCGCGGCATCTTCCGCCGGCGGGATGATCATGCGGTCGTCCACCGTGAATTTTTCGGGTATCCTGATTCGGGGATAGTCTCCGTGCATACGGGGATCGGTAAACTTTCCATGGAGAGCAGCCATGGCCGCAGCCGCCGGACCGGTTAAATAAACCTGTGCATCACGGGTGCCGCTGCGTCCCGCAAAATTTCGGTTAAAGGTGCGGACGGAGACCCCGGCTGAAGGAGGCGCCTGCCCCATGCCGATGCAGGGGCCGCAGGTCGGCTCCATGATTCTTGCTCCCGCTTTGATCAATTCCGCCAGAGCTCCGTTACGGGCCAGCATCTCCAGAACCTGCTTTGAGCCCGGAGCGATGACGAGGCTGACATCCGGATGTATAACTTTACCTTTGAGGATATAGGCAACCAGCATCATATCCGCAAAAGAAGAATTGGTGCAGCTGCCGATGGCGACCTGGTTGATTTTTACCGCGGACAACTCGCGGAGGGGACGGACATTATCAGGACTGTGCGGGCAGGCGGCAAGAGGTTCCAGATGATCTAAAACGACGGCCACCGTCTCATCATAGACAGCCTCTGCAGACGCCTGCAACGGCTGCCAGTCTTCTTCACGTCCCTGGGCACGGAGAAAGTCACGGGTGATTTCATCGCTGGGGAATACCGATGTGGTGGCACCGAGTTCGGCGCCCATGTTGGCAATGGTGGCCCGTTCGGTTACAGAGAGGTTTCTCAGTCCTTCTCCGCTGTATTCCAGTATTTTCCCCACACTGCCTTTGACGGTAAGCCGGCGCAGAATCTCCAGGATGATGTCTTTGGCACCGATCCAGGGAGGCAGGTTGCCTTGCAGTTCCACTTTGATAATGGAGGGCATCTGGAGATAAAAGGGGCCGTTGGCCATGGCTACGGCGACATCCAGCCCGCCGGCGCCGATAGCCAGCATACCCAGACCTCCGGCGGTAGGGGTATGGCTGTCCGAGCCGAGCAGCGTCTTGCCGGGTACGCCAAAACGTTCCAGATGGACCTGGTGGCAGATGCCGTTACCCGGCCGGGAAAAGTGGATCCCGTATTTGGCGGCAACTGTCTGCAGGTAGAGATGATCATCGGCGTTCTCAAAGCTGTTTTGCAGCGTATTGTGGTCCACGTAACTGACCGACAATTCGGTGCTCACCCGGTCCAGGCCCAGCGTCTCAAGTTGGAGATAAGCCATGGTGCCGGTTGCATCCTGGGTCAGGGTCTGATCGATGGTTATTCCAATTTCGGTTCCCGGTTCCATGTTTCCGGAAACGAGATGATTTTTTAAAATTGTTCTGACGATACTGCCACTCAAAAGATTCTCCTCCTTCAAGGCCTTTATAAGCTCTTTTGTTCTATAAGCAATATACCAGAAAAAAAATAAGGACGTCAAACAATTGAAGCCAAAGAGTGTGTCAAGACCCGGCAGGAAAACTTTTCAGGTCGGTTATGCGGATGAGGCTGGAGTCTGGGCTTGCTCGCCGGTGCTTTTAAAGCAGGTGTCGGGCGTGGAAATGTGCAGGGCATGATATAAAGCTGTGAAAATCCCGGTGGCCGACGGCATGGAACCGGTATCATGTTTTTAGAATTTAAAAAATATGGTTGACTTTACCGGGGCAGGGGTGTATTCTAAAAAAAATAAGATAAGATTATTTCAACTTAATAACCGGATAATTACGGGTTGTTATTTTTTTTGAATAATACCTGAGCAGATTAGTCAGAATTAAAGATGGAGGAATAAAACCATGCGTCTTTCCATGCGGGCGGAATATGGTGTGCGGGCGATGGTGGTCCTGGCCCTCAAATTCAACCGGGGGTTAATTCCTTTAAAGGAGATTGCCCGGAAGGAACGGATTTCGTATCAGTACCTTGAGCAGATATTTCCTCTTTTAAAGAAAGCGGAACTTGTGGACAGCGTGCGGGGAAGACATGGCGGCTACCGATTGGCCCGTGAACCGGCGGACGTCAGCGTAGGGGACATAATCAACGCGGTGGAAGGGCCCATTGCACCGACCAGATGTGTAGCCAGGGGGCACGATCATGGTCAATCAAACTGCTGCAAATTCCCGGAAGATTGTGTGACCCGCAAGGTATGGACCAAACTGCGCGATCATATTGTTGATTTTGTTGATAATATTTCGTTGGAAGATATGGTGAACTGGAGCCGAGAGAGAGCGGAGACGAAAGGTCAGAAAGAGGTCAAGACGGCAGGACGATGATATCTCTTTTATGTATCGTCGTTCCCCCGGCAGCCGAGATAATGTAATCAGAACCATCGCCGGAACGGAACGGAGATGAACAGGATTGAGGAGGAGAAGAAGATGAGTAAGACCAAAATCTACATGGACCATGCGGCCACTTCCCCTTTAAGGGAGGAGGCTTTTGCAGAAATGTTGCCCTATTTGCGTGAGCGGTACGGCAACCCTTCCAGTGTTTACAGCCTGGGAAGGGAGGCCCGCAAGGCTCTGGCAAGGGCGCGGGAGAGGACCGCAGAAGCTCTGGGGGCGGCACCGGAGGAGATCTTTTTTACTTCCGGGGGTACCGAATCGAACAATATAGCGATCCGCGGAGCTTTAAAACATAAGGGCGGGAAAGGACATCTGATCACCTCCTTGGTTGAACATCATTCGGTTCTGGATGTATTCAGGGAACTGTCTGCAGAAGGTTACGAAGTTACCTTCCTGCCGGTGGATCGCTATGGCATGGTCAACGTCGACGAGCTTGAACGGGCGATACGGAAAGATACCGTTCTTATTTCGGTCATGACGGCCAACAACGAAGTAGGTACCTTACAACCCGTGGAGGATATCGGCAGGATAGCCGCGAAAAGAAATATTACTTTCCATACCGATGCGGTGCAGGCCGTGGGGCATATCCCCGTCGATGTTCGCAAGTTCAATTGCGACTCATTGTCGCTCTCGGCACACAAATTCAACGGGCCCAAAGGAGTGGGAGCCCTCTATCTTCGCCGGGGGGTGAAGGTGGCACCGTTGTACAGGGGCGGCGGGCAGGAAGGGAAAATACGCCCGGGGACCGAAAATGTGCCCGGTATTGCCGGTCTGGGCAAGGCTCTGGAGCTTTCCACGCAGGATCTGCCTTCCAAGATGAAGGAACTCACGGCGTTAAGAGATAGTCTGATCAGGGGGCTGGTAGCTCTGGACGAAGTCAGCCTTAACGGTCATCCCACCCGGCGTCTTCCCGGCAACGTCAACGTATGTTTCAAGTACGTGGAGGGGGAGGCCATATTGTTGGGGCTCGATCTGCAGGGGGTGGCCACCTCAAGCGGTTCCGCCTGTGCCTCGGAAGGCACGGAACCATCGCATGTTTTACGGGCTATCGGGTTGGATTATATGGCGGCCCGGGGTTCGGTAAGGTTTTCCCTGGGAAGAGGAAACACACCCGAAGATGTAGAATGTGTTCTGGATATTATCAAGCCGATATTGGAGAGGATCAGAAAGATGTCGGCGGCCTATATCCGGCCACAGTAAATTTATTTTTATGGAGGTGGGGGGTTGTACAACGAGAAGGTAATTAATCATTTCAGTAATCCAAGAAACGCGGGAGAGATGGATGACCCCAGTGCGGTTGGAGAATCAGGCAGTTTCAAATGTGGGGATACGATGAAGTTGTACATCAAGGTAAAGGACGGCATTATCGAAGATGTGAAGTTTCAGACTTTCGGTTGCGGTGCGGCGATCGCCTCCAGCAGCATGCTTACAGAACTGGTTAAAGGAAAGACCCTCGATGAGGCGTTAAAGGTGACCAACGAAGATGTGGCCGAAGAACTGGGCGGCCTTCCCCCCTTGAAGATGCACTGTTCCAACCTGGCGGCGGATGCACTGCATGATGCCATTAAAAAATATCGGGAGGCGGAATAAGTTTATACTGCCGGCATATACCAGTAATGTAGTGCCTGAAGCCGGGAGGTATAAATTTTGTTCAGGTTTGTTT
>JBASYW010000211.1:0-5530 GCA_049277715.1 Dethiobacteria bacterium
GTATTAATAGTATTTACAGCAAGTTTTTTGTTTGGAGCCGCTTTTGCTACTTTTTCTCTGGTTTTATCAACTTTAATTCATAACCGTTATATGGTCATTGGTTTCCCTTTATTGTTTCTTATCGCGACACAATAACTGCAGCCCGGTGTAATCTTGGTTGTATTTGTCCACTTTATCTGATCTCCAATAGAAAATGTTGTCCAGCTTCCATTATCAATAAATTTATTGCTTTGTGGATCCCATCTTCTCCATCTCATGGATACTTGCGTGCCTCGGGACTGGCTATCATGCCTGGCTTGAATTGAATTTTTTCCCGGAATTTCATCATATGTTTTAACTTTTATGTAGGTTCTTGTTTCCCCCAGTACCGGAATATTAAGACTATAACTTTGAGTTGCTGCACTTACTGTTGCTACCGTTACCAAAATCAAAACAAAACTTAAAAACAATATTATTATAATTTTGTTCATTTTCGATACTCCTTTTTTATTTTTTTAAATGCCTTCCTCGATAACGGTAAGCAATTACAATAAATATGTTCAGATTTAGATATAATATTTTATACATTATACGGCAAATTTCCAATATTTCCAATCATGCTCGATAACAACTTGTATAAAAGGTTGTTTTTTTGGTACAAAAGGTAACCTTCCGTTTAAACTCGAAAAACAACCTTTTAAATAAAAATGTCAGGGGATCTGTCCCCTTGGAGGGACTTGAACTAAGTGGCTACTAGATCAGCGATATCTCGGCGCTTGCAAACCTTACCAGTTTGAAGTTTCTTTATCTGGATGAGAACCAAATCAGCGATATCTCGGCACTTGCAAACCTGACCGGTTTGGGGGATCTTGATCTAAGCGGCAACCAGATCAATGATATCACGATGCTTGCAAACCTGACCGGCTTGTGGGAGCTTTATCTAAGCGGCAACAAATCAGTGATAGATCTGACTCCAGGTGGCGCTTCCATGGCAATAATTAAAAATTTAATTGATAACAGAGTAGAAGTTGATTACCAGCCGCAAAAAACCTCCGACCCTGACCCCGACCCTGATCCAATAAAATTCGGGGATCCTTCCGGCGACGGGCAAGTTAATATTGAAGATGCAATTTTGGTGTTGAAAAGCGTAGTAAATTTGGCAAAGTTGAGTGACAGGCAAAAATTTGCCGGGGATGTTAACGGGGATGGCAAAGTTGATGTAAATGATGCCATTTTGATCCTGAGGCATGTAGTAAATTTAATAACCGAGTTTCCGGTAGAGGCTGAGTTCGGATGGGCAGGGAGTATGTGAGGATATCCCAAAATAATTGAGATAGAAGCAGAGTAAAGACATGCCGGTACACTAGAGCGGGGCAATTTTGTCGCATTGCAATATCGGTGGAAATGGGGATGGGGCTTGTATCATGGACTTCCTTTGTCCCCGCTCCATTTCTTTACCGTTTTGTCATAGTAATCGGTAGTTCCAGCCATGTACGTTTATGCTCATTCTTTGTCTATACAATTCTTTTATATATATAAATATAAAACTTCCACATCCTTATGTTTTCGGCACCACCGCCTTGCATTTCTTTTTAAAACATAGAACTCTGATAAATTTCATATTTATTCTTGGGAGGATGGTGAGTTGGGTTGGTATTCCGCAACTGGCGCCAATGGTCATCAGAGGATGAGTATATAAGAGAAAGAGCCAGATATAAAGCAAAAGCAGATATTGAAAAAGAGAAACCTAAAAAAAGAAATTGGTATCAAATTACTCAGATTTCTTCAATTATAATTATGTTAATTGCATTATTTTATTATTTGGGTTCTTTTATGGGTATTACTTTTGCAAAATATTTTGATCCTTTTTTTATCGGAATCATAGTATTTATAACAGTGATATTTATTTTTGCTTATAAACAGTAGCTTCCTGCCGGGGTGTTATAAAAGTGGCGCGCCTGGAAGGATTTGAACCCTCGACAAACGGATTAGAAGTCCGCTACTCTATCCCCTGAGTTACAGGCGCGCAGATTTAAATAATATTTCATTTATATTATACTGGTATGCACCGTCGATTTCAAGCGGATCCGCGTATCCGGGAAGATTCACTGATTTTTGTTAGAGTTTCCTTCAGTGCACCGATTTATACACGGTGTTCCTCTGCTCCGGGATGATAAATCCACAAATTATTTTATCATTCTGTTTGCGGCCGTTGATTAATTATACCCGTTCCCAGATGGTGGCGTTGGCATTGCCAAATGCACCGCAGAGAGCGGCAAGGCCGTATTTTGCATCCGGCTTATCTGTTTTCATGATGTTGCTCAGGGTGATCACAATTCTGGCCCCTGATTGTCCGAGAGGGTGTCCCAAAGCCAGGGCGCCGCCCCAGAGATTTGTCTTCTTGAAGGGGGCGTTCTCCTCGATGCCGAGGTCTCTCACGCAGGCTAACGATTGGCTGGCAAAAGCCTCATTCAGTTCTACCACATCGATATCATCCATGGTCAGGCCGGCTCTTTCCAGTACTTTTTCCACGGCATAGATGGGCCCGACACCCATGATGGTGGGGTCGCAGCCGGCCATCGCTCCGGCTCTGTATTTCAGATGATAGGAACAGCCGAGTTTATCGGCTTTTTCCCTGCTCATGAGTATCAGCGCGCAGGCTCCCTGGGTCAGCGGGGAAGAGAGGGCGGCGGTAACAACTCCATCCGGCTTGAACGGAGAGACCATCGCGGCCATGGCTTCCATGGTGATGTTGTCCCTGATCATCTGGTCCCGATCGACCATGAACTTGGTGCCGTCTTCTTTTTCGCCTTCTATGGGCACGATTTCCCCATCAAATTTGCCGGTATCACGGGCAGCGGCCGCTTTTTTATGACTGTGAAAGGCCATCAGTTCCATATCGTCGCGGGAGATGTTCCAAAGTTCGGCCACTTTCTCGGCCGTCGGCCCCATGGGCAACTCTTCCGGCGGGTATATGCCGGCCAATCTCGGCGGAAAATCGGCACCCATGCCCATAGGAATGTTGAGCATATCTTCCACGCCGCCGGCGATGTAGATCTCCCCTTCGCCGCAGATGATCGCCCGGGCGGCATGTTCGAGAGCCGACATTCCCGAAGGGCACTGCTGGCCGACGCTGTTCGTGGCTACGGAGGGAGGATATCCGCCCGCCAGCCAGCCCAGTCTGGCAATATCATAGGTCATTCCCGTCTGGTTGGCCGTTCCTATAAAAACGGCTTCCACTTGCTCGGGTTTAACCCCGGGGTTTCTTTGAAAGAGGGCATCATAAACTGCGGTAAGCAGTTCATCGGGCCTCCTGTTTTTGAACCACCCTTTTTCCCGGTGAGCCCTGGTGTTGGCCGATCTCATTCCGTCCACGATTACACATTCTCTCATTATGAATCTCTCCTTATTAATTTATTAAATTATTTTTGCAACCCGGCCGCGCCCTCGCCATGAATGCCAATCAGGAAAGGCACCACCCAAGGGACGACGATCCGCGTTTAAAAAATTGAACCAATATTATAAATATTCTCTACAGGGCCTTTTTTTCCTTTAAAAGAAGAGATAATTTGTATTTTATTTAAGAAATTAAATGAACCTGAAAAAAACCTGCGGTGGGAAATATGGTAAGATATAATTAACAGTAAAGTGTTATACGCTGAAGTGAACTTGAAGAAGCGGTCAGGCTTGAGGGCCATGGCACAGCGAACCGGTTAAATTCAAGGGGGTTGGCGGCAACATGATCAACGGGGTGGGGAGACCACGTCGAAGAAAAAAAAGAGGACGGCAGAAGAAACAAAGCAAAAATATCTGGTTGTTTCTGCTGTTATTGAGCTTGCTGCTGCTAACTTTATTTTATTTATACAAGCATGAGACGGAAACGATATCGGCCCGGGCGGATGAGTTCATGATCCGGGTCAGTGCAGGGGAGCTTGATGCGGCCCGGGAATTGATGACGGCCGGGAAAGAGGAGCTCGATAAGCTGCATGGGCTGATGGAGCAAGAGTCGATAGGCTACAAGCGGATAAAATCTTCTTACCTGCTGGGGATCATGAAGGGGGCGGCGGAGGTAATGCTGACCCATAATAACAAAGTGTATCCGGTCAAGCTGACCATGGTGCGCGAGGACGGGTTCTGGCTGGTCTCTGCATTGCCGCCCCTGGATGTGTTGTACGGGGCGTTTGTTATCGAGGAGAACCCGATCACCTTGCGGGTACTGTACCGGGGCGAGAAGAGCAGGTACCGTCTCAGGGAGAAGATCGGGGCGCAGTACGGCGAGATTGTATATATGGTTGTTCTGGGCGACAATGTGCTGTCGGTCGAGAAGACGGAAAGGGTGCCCGTTTCACGGGTGATGGTCAGAAAAGAGGCGGAGATCGAGGGGGAAAAGGAGGGTGTTTTCCCACTCTACGCCGGAGGGCCGGAGGTCTATGTGGTTGACCGGGAGAATAAGACGGTGGAGAGCGGTCGGGTTTCGGATCTGATCGTGGGCCGCACGGACGTCTCTTTTTATCTGTTTGAGAAGAAGGTTCTGGCAGCGGTAACCGGGGAGAGTTTCAAGCCCGGGGAGATACGCGTTGTGTTAAATGATTCTTCAGGGCAGGGCCTTTATCACCGGGAGGTCCGGATATCCGGCGATACGGCGTTTACGCTGGAGGTTCCGGGGGCAGGAAACGGGGATGCAGGGTACAGGAGAGAAGCGGGAGAGAGTGAGGGCGAAGAAGGTATCGGCGAGAGCGGGGGTGCCACGGAAAATATGATCAACATTCCCGCCAACAGGCAGATAACGATCTGTTCATCGGCGGAGGGGATCGCGGTGCGCCTTCCGGGAGGGGAGCAGGCGGTTTTTAACCGCCGTATCCTGTTAAGACCGGCGGAGAAGGAGGAAGGCCGGTTCTTTATCGCCGATTTACGGCGTGACGGTTGGGGTAAAGATATCCCCGCTTACCGGGGCATGCTGGATATTTTTGCGGGGGATGAGGGGCTTGTCGTGGTTAACGAGCTGCCCGTTGAAGATTATCTACGGGCGGTAGTACCCGGAGAGATGCCGGCATCTTTCGGGCCGGAGCCTTTAAAATTGCAGGCGATCGTATCACGTGCTTATGCTTATCGCCATATTCTTGACAGCCGTTACCATGCTTACGGCGCGCATGTTGATGACAGCGTAAATTCACAGGTGTATAACCACAGGCCGGAAGATAACTTTGCCAACCAGGCAATCAGGGAGACAAAAGGGCTGGTGCCCTTCCATGATAACGAGCCTATCGAGGCATTCTTCTTTTCTACTTCCTGTGGTTATACGGCCAACCCGGAAGAAGTATGGACCACGCAGAAGAAGGGTTTTCCCGGGGAGGGGGTGCCGTACCTGTTTGCCCGCTCCCAGGTTCCCGGAGAGGTTTTTGAGCTGGCATCCGAAGAGAATCTGATCAGATTTATCGATACCGAATATGAAGAGGCGTACGACAGCGCCGCTCCTTTCTTCCGCTGGCAGATCACGATGAGCCGGCGTGATTTTGAAGAGACCGTCAGCCGCAATATGGAGGAACAGTAC
>JBASYW010000212.1:0-8622 GCA_049277715.1 Dethiobacteria bacterium
TGACCAGGAGAGTGCTGGACATTCCCCGGCGGCCTTTTTTGAGAAACTCCGTCACCCCGAAATGCGTACCCAGGGCCACGATCAGCTCGGCGCCCTGATCATAGGCCAACAGCAACGCTATATCCTCGCTGGTCCCCGGAACGGTATATACGCTGTGCTGCAGTCCCAGCCTGACCACACGATCAATTCCCGGGGAATGACGCCCGTCGGGATAGGCATGCACGACTATCTCCCCGGCCTTGCGCAGAACCGATGTGGAGACGCTGTCCATATCACCGATAACGATGTCGGGGCGGTAACCGGCCTCCCAGAGGGCATCCGCCCCTCCATCCACGCCGATGAGAACGGGGTGCGCCTCTCTCAGATAATGGTGAAGGATGCGCAGGTCTTCACGGTAATTTCTCCCCCGCACCACGACGACCACATCCCTCCCCTTGATCTTCGTCTGCAAGGAGGGGGTCTCCGTCTTGCCCAGGAGCAGCTCTTTCTCCCGGCAGGCATAAATAAAGGTATTGTCAAAAAAACTGGCCGCTACATCAAATGCACGCCGGCGAGCGGCAGCCATCCTCTGCTCAAAAATCGCCTCGGAGAAAACTGTGCCGGAGAAAGTTCCCCCGTTTTCCGGCAGCATGCTTTTACCCCTGATCTCCGCAGTATCACCGTCCCGAACAAGATCAAAGATGCGCTCATCAACTTCCTCGAGAAGATAGACCCCTCTTTTCAAGAGCCGTTGGGGAGCGGTATTGGCAAACAGGCCGCTGGCAAATTTTTCGGTGTTGACCACGACCCTGGCCTTGGACTTCAAGAGAGATTCAACGGCCAATTCATCAAGATCCCGGTGGGAAATCAGGGCTATCTCACCGGGACGGATGCTCCCGACCATCTCTTTTGTACATTTTCCCATGCGTACCCGACCACGGTAAGTAAATATGCCTCTGTTATTTTTTAATATTTTCAGTAATCTCAAGTTGACGACCCCGTCTCAGTTCTGCGATTACGCCATTCATGGCTAATATTTCATTCATATATATCTTTATATATCTTTCCCCACTGCATCTTTATTTACGTATAACGCGGAAAATTGTTTTTCCCGTGCCCCTCCTCCTTGGAAAATTTAAGATTATTCTTATGTAAACCCCTTTGGTATAAATTTTTCTCCGGTGGTTAATTTAAAAAAGCATTCCGGAATTCCGAACCGAGCGATCACATCACGGGGAGCAGAAAATTGTCACAGGAAAACCACCGACGTTACAAAAGCCATATCCTGAGAAAAGCAGCCTTCTGGTCGGTACTCATCATTATTTTTTTGGGTTTCATCTACTATTTGCAATTATTTTCAATTCTTTCCCCGGACATACGCATCCTGGAAGGAGACCACCATTATGTAAACCTCAGGTTCCCTTTTGTATATGTACGTGGTGATGACAGCGGCGAGATTATTGCCCTGAACGGAAAGCCCGCCCCCTCGGAACACAGCCGCCTGAATTTCCCGCTCAGCGTGGAAGGCGTAAAACAGGGACAGGTAAATCTTGAGTTTGCCCTCTTTGGACGCATCCCCTTGAGACATGTCACTATCAATGTTTTACCCGAGATCAAGGCGGTACCGGGGGGACATTCCATCGGCATAAAAATACATTCGGACGGCGTATCGGTGGTAGGTTTTTATCAATTTCCATCCGGGGGAGCGAACTGCTCCCCGGCCAGGAACGCCGGTATCAGGATGGGCGATTCTATTCTGGCCGTGGAGGGAGAGAGGGTCGGGGATATAAAAAACACCGCCGATCTCTTGCAGAAGGCGGCCCAAAAAGGATCACTTACGGTCACAATCCGCAGAAAAGGGAGAGAACAGGATGTATTGATAACACCACAGCACTCCGATGTGGATCAGGAATATCGCATCGGTATATATATACGGGACACCACCGCAGGTGTCGGCACTTTGAGTTTCTATCATCATGAAACCTTGCGCTACGGTGCCCTGGGTCATATCATCATCGATACGGATACCCGCAAACCCGTCGATATGAGCACCGGGGAAATTGTAAAAGCAAATATCGTCCATATCAACCCGGCACAGAGAGGCCAGCCGGGTGAAAAAACAGGTATTTTTCTCAACCATAATGATTTATCGGGTAATATAGATAAGAACACCCCGTTCGGTATCTTCGGCCGCCTCGATAAGATCCAGGGTTTTGATTCGCCCTTCCACGATCCCGTGCCGGTTGCCCTGGCCTCTCAGGTAAAACCCGGCCCGGCACAGCTGCTCACCGTCCTCGAAGGAGAGACGATCAGGAGTTTTGATCTGGAAATTGAACGGGTCATGCCCCAGAAAACTCCTGCCGATAAAGGGCTGATCATCAGGATAACGGATAAAGAACTTCTGGAAACCACCGGAGGCATTGTCCAGGGAATGAGCGGCAGCCCCATCATCCAGGACGGTAAATTGATCGGCGTTGTAACCCATGTTTTTGTAAATGATCCCCGCCGCGGGTACGGCATTTTCATGGAGTGGATGGTCTATACGGCCGATTTAACCCCATAGAATTATCCATATGAGAAAATATATAAAATATTTATATTATTTGGGAAATAGGGAAGGAATTATAAATCCAATGTCGAATAATTGTACTCCGAAGCAATAAATTACCAAAATTATCGAGTGGGAGGTTTTCAAATGTTGAGAATCGTTATCGCTGATGACAACCAAGAGTTCAACGATCTGTTAAGCAGTTTCCTTAATGAAGAATCTGATCTTGAGGTGGTTGGGTCCGCTTATGACGGCAATGAAACATTGAGTCTGTTGGAGGAGCATGAACCGGATGTATTGCTTCTGGATATCATCATGCCCTACCTGGATGGAATCGGCGTGCTGGAGCAATTGCCGGATCTGCAGCTGGAGAAAATGCCATGTGTGATCATGCTCACCGCTTTCGGCCATGAGAGCATTACACGGAGAGCCGTGGATCTGGGTGCTTCATACTATATCCTCAAGCCCTTCGATATGGGCTTGCTGGCGGAGAGAATCCGCCAGATCAACGGCGCCCGCTTCTCCATAAAGAAATCATCCGGCGGGGAGACGATGCGTGTCGCCAACCACCGCCATCATCAGAGCGGACCTCCGGAAGAGGAGATCACGGAGATGCTCTACGAGATAGGGATTCCCGCCCATATCAAGGGACATCTTTATCTGCGGGAAGCGATCCTCTCGGTCGTGGAGGAAATTGAACTGTTGGGGGCCATAACGAAAATCCTTTATCCGAAGATCGCCGAAAAATATCAGACTACGCCGAGCCGTGTGGAGCGGGCGATCCGCCATGCAATCGAGGTGGCCTGGGAGAGGACCAACGTCGATATTATCAAGAAGTTTTTTGGCTACACCATAAGCAGTCATCGGGGTCGGCCGACGAATTCGGAGTTTATCGCCATGGTTGCCGACCGGGTACGTCTTTATGGCAGCAAGGATAATATGGACGCCCGCATATCGGGTTTTTAAACAACCGGGATAAATAAAGAGGGGAGGGTATGCCCTCCCCTCTCATCAATCTCCGCTTTTTCACCTTTTCTGGCGGAATTTCCTTTCTTTTTCGCCGCGGGGTTCCCCTGTCGCCTTCCGCCGACAGGCGGTCAGATCAGGCCCTTGGTTATCCCATCGGCGATCACGAGGCGCTGAATCTGGTTGGTGCCCTCGAATATCTGCATTATCTTGGCATCACGCATGTATTTTTCCACCGGGTATTCCCGGGTATAACCATACCCGCCCAACACCTGGACCGCATTTGTCGTGACTTCCATGGCCACGTCCGAGGCCAGCGCCTTGGCCATTGCGGAATATGCCGATATCTTGCGTTCTTCGGTGGAGGCCAGATAAGCGGCTTTCCAGACCAGCAGCCGGGCGGCCTCAATCTTCATCGCCATATCCGCAAGCATAAACGATACGGCCTGCTGCTGGATGATCGGTTTTCCGAACTGGATTCTCTCGCGGGCATAATCGACTGCCGTCTCGTAAGCGGCGCGGGCGATACCCACCGCCAGACCGCCGATCATGGGGCGGGAAAGATCAAAAGTGCGCATCGCCGTGCGAAAGCCGGAACCCTCCTTGCCCAGGCGGTTTTCGGCCGAAACCCTGACATCCTCCAGGATGACCTCGGTAGTATTGCTGGCACGGATACCCATCTTCTTTTCTTTCTTTCCCGACGAAAGGCCGGGCGTGCCCCGCTCGATAACAAAGGGGGTCAGGGTGCGTGCCCCCCTCTGCGGGTCGGTAACGGCAAAAACAACATGGATATCGGCAACACCGCCGTTGGTAATAAAGCATTTGGTGCCGTTTATCACGTAATCATCACCGTCTTTAATCGCCGTGGTGGAGATCGCACTTACGTCCGAACCGGCATCAGGCTCGGTCAGGCAGAAACAAGCAAGGCTGCCCTCGCAGGCCATGGTGAGATATTTTTTCTTCTGTTCCTCGTTTCCGGCGATCAGGATCGGGTAACAGGCCAGCGAATTGGCACCCACCGCCGTGGCGATGCCGGCACATCCCCGTCCCAGCTCCTCGGTAACCAGGCTTACGGTAAGCTCATCCATTCCGCCGCCGCCGTACTCCTCGGGGATGGCGATCGAGGAAAAGCCCTGTTTCACCATGTTGCGCACCAACTCTTCCGGCATCTCATCCTTCTCGTCGTATTCCGCCGCCAGCGGCATAATTTCATTCCTGGTAAAATCACGGGCCATCTGCTGCATGGCCTGTTGCTCCATGGTCAACTCAAAATCCATTGACACGTTCCTCCTTTATAAAAAATTACAACATTATATATATTAATGACTATAAGTTCTGTTTAGATACCGATCTCTTGTATTTTCCGGCCCTTTCGATGAGCAGTTCGGCATGTTCGAGATTCACCGGGCTGAACCCGCCATCGAGCATACGGGCGATCTCCCTCGCTCTCTCTTCAGGCTGCAGTTTCCGTGCACGCGTTAAGGTACGTCCGCCTTCCACCTCCTTGTAAAGATAATAATGATTATCGGCCATGGAGGCCACCTGGGGACTGTGGGTAACGGTCATAATCTGATGGTAGAAGGAAAGATCGGCCAGTTTCTCCGCCACGGCCAGAACCGCCGCCCCGCCTATCCCTGCATCGGCCTCATCAAATATGAGGGTGGGCAGGGGATCATGACGGGCAAATACGGTTTTTAACGCCAGCATGACCCGCGACACTTCGCCGCCGGAGATGATCCCGGCCAGAGGTTTCGGCCTTTCGCCGGGGTTGGCGGAAAACAGGAATTCCACCCGATCAGCCCCCCTGGAGCTGATCTCGGCGGGACCGATCTCCACTTTCAGCACCGCTTTTTCCAGTGCCAGCTCCGGAAAGACCTGCTGTAAATACTCTTCCAGTGAACCGGCCGTCTCCTGACGCCGCTGCGTCAACCGGCGGCAGGATGCGGCTATCCTTTCTTCGGCATCCCTGATTTTCTCCTCCAGTTGCAGCGCATGTTCCTCGCTTTTTTGCAACTGTGAGTATTTCTCATGACAGTGCTCGGAAAAACGGATGACCTCCTCAACAGTCTCCCCGTATTTCCGCTTGAGATCGCGGATAGTCTCCAACCGCTCCTGTACTTTCTCCAGTTCATCCCGGTCAAAGGTGTTTCCGGTGCGATAATTGCTGATCTCCAGAGAGGCTTCCTCAAGATGTGCCGAGGCCCCCTCGAGCAATTCTTCGATTATTTTTAAAGAGGGATCCCACCGGGAGACCGCATTGATCTGCGACAAAATTCTGCCCAACTGATCCCTGAGCGACGGGTGGTGAAAATCGCCTCCCATCAAGAGCTGGTAGGCTTCCGAGACGGCATCGATAATTTTTTCGGCATGGGTTAGAATATCCAGTTTCTCTTTGAGCTCCTGTTCCTCATGCGGCAGAAGCCGGGCCCCCTCGATCTCCCCGATCTGAAAGCGGAGCAGATCGAGGCGCCGCTCTCTTTCCCGCGTATCCCGCCCCAGCGCCGCCAGCTCTCTTTCCCATCCCCTTTTTTCACGTAAAATTGCGGATATCTCCTCCCGCAGGGGATGAATGGCCTCGGCGTTAAAGGCATCCAACAGTTCAAGGTGTTTATCGGGCTGCAACAGGGATTGATGCTGATGCTGGCCGTGGAGATCGATGAGCAGGTGCCCGAGTTCTTTGAGGAACGAGATGGGGACGGCCCTTCCGTTTACACGTCCGATACTGCTCCGTCCATCGGCATATACCTCCCTGGAGATGATCAGAGGTTCGCCGCACCCGGGCTTTTCGATGCCCGCCTTCTCCAGCAGCATGCCGACTGCCGTGGCAACCGGTTCTCCGGCCGGATCGAAGACGGCCTCCACGAGGGCGGCATCGGCACCGGCACGGACCTGCCCGGTATCCGCCCGTGCCCCAAGAATGAGCCCGATAGCACCGATGACGATAGATTTGCCCGCCCCGGTCTCTCCGCTTAAAACATTGAAACCGGGCGTAAACTCCAAGGAGAGATCTTCTATCAGGGCAAACTCTTTTACATGCAATCTGCTCAGCATCCGTGCTCCTCCCCCATCGATATTCCCAAAAGGCACCATGCTCTTTCCTCTGTGCTTGAGACCGGGATTATTAAAAGATGGATATTGGATCCCGACAGCTCCATGCCGTCTTAACCTCTTGCCGGGACTCCCGCCCCGGCCTGCAAGGGGGGTCCATCGGCGGTGTTTTCAAATAAAAGTGAGACTTATCTTTACTCTTTAAGTTTTAGTCCCAGGAGACTGTAAAAAGACCTGTTTTTAAAATCAACCAGCAAAGTTTTTATCGGCGAGCGGGATACGATAACGTGATCCTCATCGGAGAGGACAAACCCCACCTGCCCGTCAACGGTCAGCACTATATCAGACTGCTTGGTAAAAACATTGATCCGGATTACCTCCGAACCGTCTACAATAACGGAGCGGTTGGAGAAGCTGTGAGGACAGATCGGCGTAATGAGAATGACATCAAGAACCGGGTTCACGATCGGCCCCCCCGCCGAGAGCGAGTAACCGGTGGAGCCCGTCGGGGTCGAAATAATGATCCCGTCACCGGTGTAGCTCTCCAGAAATTCACGATCGATATAGGCATCAAGATGGATGATGCGGGAAAAAGGGCCCTTGGTAATAACCACATCATTTAAAGCCCTGAAGGCACTGATCTTCTTCCCTTTACGCATGACCGCAGCTTCCAGCATGATGCGCTCGCTGATCAGGTAGTCGCCGGAGATAATATATTGCAAGTACTTGGGAAACCCTTCTACCTCCATCTCCGCAAGGAAACCTTTATGCCCGACATTGATGCCCAGAATGGGCAGCCCCCAGAGGGCAAGATCCCGCCCCACCTTCAGTATTGTGCCGTCGCCCCCGACCACGATGAGCATCTCCACTTTATCACGCCAGTCTTTCAGCCGTTCGGAAAGCAACGCTTTGCGGTTCTCATCATCTCTCTCCATCACAATCACGGGTATGCCCTCGCCCTCAAAAAAAGAGCGGACTTTTTCAACGACCTTGGGCGCATTGTCCTTCTGCCAGTTTGGAATAATCCCTACACCCTTCAAAGAGAGAAAACCTCCTTATAGAATGAAAATGCAATCATCGCTACTCCGGCAACAATCAACAGGATGAGGGTCAATTTGGTAATCAGCTTTTCTCGGGCGGAGTAGCCGCCGAACGAAAATTTCAATTCCTGCAGTCGATTGTTATTAGCATTATATATCAAAATTCCATGGGGGAGGAAAAAAAGATGATCAAGAAGCAACTCTTTTCTATATGCCGCCGAGTTAAGCGGCGTCGGCTGGTCGCCTTTAATTATTTTAACGAGGTACAGGCGCCCTTTCTTGCGCACGATAAAATCAGCCTCGTGATTGATATCCCGTTTTTTCTGCCCGTCGACGGTCAGGACCACGGAGATGGAAGGATGCAGCTCCTGAAGCGCATAGCCCGCTTCTCCAAGCACTTCCAGGGCTTTACTCTGCAGCCGGGTCATCTCTGAACGCCCCCGGGACTTGCGGGCTCCGGGACGCCGGTTTTTATGCCAGATATAGAATGCACTACAAATGACTATGATACCTAATATAATAAAATCAACCGTGCGCAAATAATGCCGCTCCTTTAAGCAAAATATACAAAAAATTCAATGTTGCCGCGGGGACCTTTGAGCCTCGATGGCGCAACGCCTGTCAGTTCCAAACCCCGGCTTTTTCCAAATTCAATTATATCATTAACCACCTGCCGGTGCACTTCCGGATCTCTGACGACTCCCTTCTTCCCCACTTTTTCCCGACCCGCCTCGAACTGCGGTTTTATTAGAGCGATTATCTCCGGGATACCGATCTCCGTCAGTACGGGGAGCACTTTTTTCAAGGAGATAAAGGAGAGATCGACGGTGGCGATATCGGGGACTTCACCGATGGTTTCTTTTCGGAGATAGCGGATATTCGTGCGTTCCAGATTGACCACACGGGGATCCTGCCTTAATTTCCAGTCCAGCTGCCCGTAACCGACATCCACGGCATAGACCTTGACCGCCCCGTGACGGAGGGCAAAATCGGTAAACCCTCCCGTGGAAGCGCCGGCATCAAGGACAGTCTTGCCTTCAA
>JBASYW010000213.1:0-4742 GCA_049277715.1 Dethiobacteria bacterium
GCGCTTTTCTGATGGCTACATTATGTAACAGGTGCCATCCCTGATAATGTATATCATGCATGATGCAGATATCCACATCCGCTAAATGTGTTACAAAGTCCTGCACAATCGCATCCGCCTCATTAAAAAAAGTATCATGCAGCTCTCCGTCCGCCTGCGCATAGTCATGCCAATGGATTTGCTGATCCCCAAGCTTGTTTGTGATTTTAACCCATTCAAGCCGTTCATCAGCAAATATTCCCTGCCTTTCGTCATCAGGGCAATCCTGACTGACAAGCACTTTTGTTTCTGTTCCGGCGTCCAGCAGCATTTTCAGATGTTCGGCGACAACGTTGACAAGTGAATATGTATTGCTAAGTCCATTGAACATGGTGAGAATCGCAACTTTCATGAGAAGCAACCTCCTTCAAATAATTTTATGCTTAAGCGTTGAAATAAATGTTGACAAGATTATCCAGAAGCTTTATGAGGACAATGCGTTGGCAAGATAACCGAGGAACGCTTTTACAAGATATCTGCAGATTCCAAAACGGGTAAAAAAAAGGCATAGCTCGCTATTAACGACTATGCCGAATTTTTCAGAGATTAAACCCCTATTTAAGAACGCATAAACCGGGTTCTTTTTTCCGGGGCAAATGCCTACGGTCTATCTTTACATCATGTCCATGCCACCCATACCACCCATACCGCCCGGAGGCATACTCATCTTGTTTTCTTTTTCGGGCTTATCGGCCACAACACCTTCAGTTGTTAGAAGCAGAGCGGCAATGCTGGATGCATTCTGGATTGCCGAACGGGCCACTTTGGTCGGGTCAACAATCCCGGCGTCCATCATATTTTCAATTTCGTTTGTAAGAGCATTAAAGCCCATTCCATCCTCCAGGTATTTAACCTTTTCTACGACTACTGAACCTTCAGCACCCGCATTCTCAGCAATCAATCTCATGGGTTCTTCCAATGCTCTTTTTATAATCGTTACTCCGGTATACTCATCGCCATTTAACTCATTTTCCAAATTATCCAGAGACTTGGCGGCGTTAAGATAGGTAGATCCTCCTCCCGGAACAATTCCTTCTTCCACTGCGGCGCGTGTAGCAGAGAGAGCATCCTCAATCCTTAACTTTCTTTCCTTCATCTCCGTTTCAGTGGCGGCCCCAACTTCAATTACAGCTACACCGCCGGCTAATTTAGCCAGGCGTTCCTGTAATTTTTCACGATCAAAATCCGAAGTTGTCTCTTCCATCTGCACGCGGATTTGATTGATCCGCTTCTCAATTTCCTCACTTTGACCGGAATCCTCGGAAGCAACGATTACCGTTTCTTCTTTGCTGATGCGTACTTGCCGTGCTTGACCCAGCATCGAAATTTCAACATTCTTCATGTCGATGCCCAGATCTTCGGATACAACCTGTCCTCCGGTTAAAACCGCAATATCTTCAAGCATCGCTTTGCGGCGATCGCCAAAACCGGGAGCTTTTACCGCTACACAGGTAAAAGTACCGCGAAGTTTATTTACAACCAGGGTTGCCAGTGCTTCCCCTTCTACATCTTCTGCAATCAACAAGAGCTGCCTGCCTTGCTGAACGATCTTCTCCAGCAGGGGAAGGATATCATGGATATTGCTAATTTTCCGATCGGTTAACAGGATGTAGGGATCTTCCAGAACCGCCTCCATCTTTTCAGTGTCCGTAACCATGTAGGCTGAGATATAACCACGGTCAAACTGCATCCCTTCCACTACTTTAAGGTCGGTAGTCAGCCCTTTGGATTCCTCTACCGTGATGACCCCATCCTTGCCGACTTCCTCCATCGCATCCGCTATAAGAGCACCGATGGTCTCATCATCGGCCGAAATAGCAGCTACCTGTGAAATGGCCTCTTTGGTTTCCACCGATTTGCTCATCTTCTCCAGATCAGCAAGAACGATATCAACCGCTTTTTCGATCCCGCGTTTCAAAGCCATGGGATTGGCTCCGGCGGTTACGTTTTTCAAGCCTTCTCTGATTATAGCTTGAGCCAGAATGGCAGCCGTGGTAGTTCCATCCCCGGCGACATCATTGGTTTTTGATGCTACTTCCTTGAGAAGCTGCGCGCCCATATTTTCGACAGGATCTTCCAGTTCGATTTCTCTGGCAATGGATACACCATCGTTGATAATCTGGGGAGATCCAAATTTTTTGTCCAGGACAATATTACGGCCTTTAGGGCCCAGCGTAACCTTAACTGTATCCGCTAAAGCATTGGCCCCTTTTTCCAAGGCCCGGCGTGCATCTTCATGAAACAATAGTTGTTTACCCATTTTTTAACCTCCCAAGTCTGATATTTTAATTTCCGTTACTTTCTTTTCATGTAATACTAATTTACCAGCGCCAATACATCATCCTGACGGAGAATGAGATACTCTTCACCTTTAATCTTGATTTCAGTGCCGGCATATTTTGAATACAGCACCCGATCTCCCACTTTAACCTCCATCTCAAGCTTGGTTCCGTTTTCCAGAATTTTCCCTGAACCTACGGCCATTACTTCTCCTTCCTGAGGTTTTTCCTTGGCTTTGTCGGGTAATACAATCCCACTTGCTGTTTTTTCTTCTGCCTCTAATACTTTAATTACCAGACGATCTCCCAGGGGTTTTAGGTTCATTTTGTTACCTCCTTTTAATTTTTGTATGGGGATTAGCAGCACTCACCAGGATAGAGTGCTAATCATTACGATATTAATTTTATTAAATACCCAAAAAGTATTCAACTATTATTATTAGCTAATTCTTTCTCATATTCGGTTTAATCTACTTATAATGACGATTATCGGCTTATTTCTATTTATTTTATCTTTTTGCTTTGAAAATAATACAAACAAAGATTATAATTAACAAACCGGATCAATAATATACAGAAAACGGCAGAACTTCATCTAAAAACATCCCAAACGGCAATGCATAATCTTAATTTTGAGCTCATCAGCAGCTCTGCCGATTTCCATGGGATCACATCCAAGCTCTTCCGCCAATTGAAAAGCAGTTGAACAAGAAAGTATTCCCTCTTTTGAAGCTTCCCTGACTTTAGTTTTAATGATTTCAAAATCCATTTATTTTCTCCTCCCCAATTGATTATTTACTTTATTGTAATCAAGTGGAGTTAAATTCTCAACCTGAACTTTCACATAGCCTACTGTTTCTGATTCTTCGTTGCGCTCAAATTTTCATGCGCCGCCCGCACCACGATAAATGAAAGTATTTTCTATCATTCTGAAGGTTCAGAGCAACTTTTCCGTCATCTCTAAGGATAAACACACCATTCCCCATCATCTTAAGAGAGGTAACCAACTAAGAGTGTCCCCCGTTTACGGGAATGGCGCCACCATTGTCATCCAGAGGGAGCGACCAGCGGAAGCGACCAAAGGATCTTAACCACTCTCGTCCCGCTTTTATCATCAGGAATGAAAAGAACCCCGCTGTAGAGCCGTTCCTATCCACAATATTCTGCTGTTGTTTATGAACGAAATAAGGATGCTTGACCAAAACCTGCGATAACTTTACACTAGCCAAGGGGTTCAACTGTGAAATGGCAATAAAAAATAAGACCTACACGAAATCGGGTCTTATATTTTATAAACATGTTGGACTCAATCAGCTGTTAGATGGGTATGCGGATCTTCTGACCACAGTATATTTCTTCTTCAATTTCAGGGTTTACCTTTAAAATATCGGAGAGGAAAACATCAAAGCGCCGGGATATAACCTCGAGCGTATCTCCTTTCTGCACAATATACATCCGGGTTTCGATATCGGGAGGAGGTTCTACCAATTGTACGGTTGAGACCACATTGAGGATCAATTTTTCACTGATCGATATCATCACACCCAATATGGCCCTTTCCTCAATCGTCTGCTGGTCGGTTAACTCATAAATGATTTCCTCGAACGGCTTGGGATATACCTCGATTATTTTGTCCTTACCCTCCACGGGGACGGCTCCCTTGAAGTTGATTGGTATTAAATCAGTGCTGATACGTAAAAAATCATCTTGATCAAGTAAAAATAAAACTCTCTTTAACTTTCCATTTATCAAAATTTGGCCATTACAAATTTCCGCATTTAACCCCTGGAGAGTCCCGATATTATCTAAAACCTGATTAATGCCATAGGGGATCTGGGTTACCAGATTAAATTTTTCATCCAAAATTAGATGATAAATTATATTATTTACTTCTACAGACTTCTTTTCTGTTTTAAGGCCCGGCCCGTTAACATCGGTAACAAACTCCACGGATTTATATTTAAATACCTTTATATAAAAATTCATAATTATTTTATCGATAAATTCATTGGCACTCCCGTCAACCGCTTCAAAATTATTGGAGCCAATCTCGTTATCAACCCATACATCCAATCCGGGTAAGCTGCCGGCCATCTGAAATTCACGATAAAAAGGAATCTCCTTCAGTTCAATCCTGGCATATTTATTAACATCCACATAAATTATTTTTATCTGCATATTCCCGATGATGGATACCATATCTTTTTTCGTCATCGCCTTAACATCTTGCAGCAAATGATCCACCTTGATGATCGTCAATGCTTTCTCCGGCAGCTCTATTTTTTGCTGAACTTCTTCCTGAAATATCTTCTCGCCAACAATATTTTCTATCATAATATCCCCTTTTTCAATTTTGGCGCTTTCGTGCAGATTTTCAATTTCATTTATCAATTACACATCGACATCATCCAGTATATTGATCAG
>JBASYW010000214.1:0-6922 GCA_049277715.1 Dethiobacteria bacterium
ATCCTACGCCGAACGGGCCTTCATATGATAATATCTCCGGAGAAACCTTCAAGCCGTAAAGGAACCCCAAAAACATGATAATCGAACGAAGCGCACATTCACCGGCGGCCTCCACCAGCGACTTATCAATGTTCAATATCTCATCTACCTGATTGCCGGCAAGGAGTTTGACCAGAAGGTCATCGTATTCCTGCCCCCGCGGATGGTATCCTGCCGGTGCACCCCGGTTCAGGCGATGGGAAAGATCCCCGCTGGCAATTATCGCCGTCTTCAAACCTCGACGTACTACCGCCTTGCGGATTACCTTCCCGAAAGTATATATTTTTTCATAAGAAAGTAACCCGTAAGTAATAATTAAACCCGGAAGATCAACCCCCTGTTTTTCAAAATAGTACAGAGGAACTCCGGCACCATGATCCAGTTCGGAAGGTACAACTTCCAATGGGATTTTGGCCTTTTGAGCCCCTTCCTCCAGATAACGGCGTAGCTCGGTATCGTTATGGAAAGATACCCGCACATCACCGGCACCGAATTGTCCAAAATCACCCGCCATCTCATCTCCGCCGGCTACGGCAATCGCGTCTTTGAACAGCGGACCATGCGGGGTGATAATGATCAGCAGTTCGGCACCGGAGTTGGCTATACGATAGCCCAACTCTCTCATTGCCCCTGATGTCTTCACCACCTTGACAAGCTCTCTTTTCCCCACCTCGGGAACGAGTAGCGGGGGGTGCGGCACTATACCTGCAAAGACTACCCCATAAAATCCCTCCTAGCCCCTGAAGAAAAATTACATTCTATATTCTTCCATGTTATTTTCATTTTATCAGTTACGGCATTTTTTTCAACCGGCGGGCGTTAATAAAAAAGGGAGCTGCCGCTCCCCGAGGCTATCTTTCCTTGAAATATCGATATACCCCTTTGGAGATGGCCAGAGCCACTTTTTTCTGGTACTCCGGGTCCTGCAGGAGTTTGGCTTCCTGCGGATTGGAGATAAAACCCACTTCGACGATAACCGCAGGGATGGGGGATCGTTCCAGGATAAAATAAGCACCCGGCTTTGCTTCACGGATGGTATTATGTAGCTCGGTGATCAGTTCTTCCTGTATCAACAAGGCCAGGCGTTTACTGTCTTTATCATCTTTATAAAAAGTCTGGCTGCCCGACCATAACGGTGATTCCATCCCGTTGGCATGGATACTGATCATGATATCAGCTTCCGCCCGGGTGATAATCTTAAGTCGGTTGGTCAGATCCGTCCTTTTTTTCGGACCGGCGGGAAGTTCAAGCAGATCTTCATCATCATCTCTGGTCATCACTATTCTGGTCCCTTTTCTGCCCAGCATCAACTCGATATAACGCGATATCTCCAGCACAATGTCTTTTTCACAGATCTCATCTCTTTTGACCCCGGGATCATATCCCCCGTGGCCCGGATCTATAACCACACCATATCCGAGCAGGGGGAAAGAAAATATGGCCTCCCGGGATGCATACCGGTTGGTGGAATAGACGATAATCCCGATAAGAATCAGTACCAGGATGACCAAAACCGCGATAACAGTATCGCGCCGACAATAAAAGATATGCATAAACTCTATACTCCTTTACCGTATTAAAAAAATATGGCGGCAGATCAAGGAATATGCTCCCCCTTTAAAATTTTAACACAAATTGCCTCACCGCCCCGAAATACGGGGCTTTATTTTTTCCCTGTCATCATTCATAAACAAAAGCGGAATATGTGGGCAGGAAGCCAACGTCAGGCCGTTATCATTTTCATTCCCATGATAAGTTTCGCCCTGGATGAAGCTGACCTTTGGGAATAAAACGTAGGGGTAATACGGCAATTAAAACAATGCCGGGCCGGTGGTTTAAGATTTCTTGTTAGATGGCATAAATTCATATACAATAAGTGTATCTGCCCATTTATTTAAAATATTTATGATCAGAGGTTTATGCCGTGGAACCCAACCATTCTTCCTCCAAGGTGCAGGTCTCTTCTTTGAAGATATTCGTGGTGTTTCTAAAAATCGGGGCCTTAACATTTGGCGGCGGATATGTAATGATCCCTTTAATACAGCAGGAGCTGGTCATCAACAAGGCCTGGTTAAAACCCCGGGAATTCTACGACATCATGGCCCTGATCCAGGGGCTTCCCGGCCCGGTAGCCTTGAATACCGCGATAATCGCCGGTAAAAAGCTGGCGGGCACCAAAGGCGGCCTGCTGGCCTCGGCCGGGGTGGTACTGCCCTCGTTTATGTTCATCCTGCTTATTGCGGCTTACTTCATGCCTTTGGTGCAGAAAACCCCCTATGCGTCGGCAGCTTTTTATGGTATAAGGCCGGCGGTAACAGCTCTCATTGCCGCAGCCTGTATAAATATGGGCCGGGATCTGATCCGCGGCAAAGCGGCCTTTATCATTCTGGCGGTTCTCATTATCATGGGGTTATGGCTGAATTTGCATCCCCTTATCTTGTTGTTAGCCGGTGGCCTGAGCGGATGGCTGTACTATGGAAAGAAAGGTGGCAATGCATAAAAATGCCCTGGGAGGTAATTCTTCAGCTTCTCTGGTCCTTCATCAAGATAGGCCTGTTCAGCTTTGGAGGAGGCTATGCCATGCTCTCCCTTATGGAAACGGAAGTGATCAGCAGGGGCTGGCTCTCTGCACAGGAGTTTATCGACATAATCGCCATTGCGGAGATGACCCCGGGTACCATAGCCGTAAATACAGCCACCTTTGCCGGTTACCGTATCGCCGGTTTACCCGGCGCGGTCATGGGCACCATCGGGGTGATCACCCCTTCACTGATAATCTTTTTTATATTCGGGAATCTTCTTTTTAAGTTCAAAGACAGCACCGCCAGCATCTCCATATTCAAAGGATTAAGACCGGCATTTATAGCCTTGATCGCCATGGCCTCTTTCTTTATTGGCAGGAACTCGCTGGTCGATGCAACCACCACGATGATATTTATCGTTATGTTTGGAATGATTCTTCTGCGCCGCATAAGCCCTTTTTATATTATCGTCATCGGGGCGATCCTGGGACTGATCTTCTACCCCTCGTATTGACTCCGCAATTTGGGCATATAAATCCTGCAAATCTGATTATTCTTTCAATGCACTTAAGATAGAGCGTAGCCTTTCGCGGTAACCGGCATTCTCGATAATTGTTCCCGTAACCACTATATCCGCTCCCGCCTGACGCACCCTGCGTGCATCGATGGCCGTACGTATCCCTCCGCCAACAATAAGGGGGACACTTAGTTCTTTTTTAACCGCCCTGATCATATTGGCGGGGATCGGTTGCGAGGCCCCGTTGCCGGCCTCCAGAAAAACATATTTCATCCCCATGTACTCGGCGGTGAGAGCGTAATCGATTGCTTTCCAAAAATTATCGCGTGGCACCAGATCCGCCTCCCCGATCTCTCCTGTTTTCATCCCGGGCTCAATGACTACATAACCGATCGGTATTACCTCTAAATCCAATTTTTTAAGTAAAAAAGAGGCTTTGGTGCAGGCACCGGTAATAAAATACGAGTTGCGGGAGTTTATCATACTCAGGAAGAGGATGGCATCAAAACCAAAGCTCAAAGCTTCCGCTCCGGAGGGGAAATATACAACCGGTATCTTGACTTTCTGCTTTATAGCCTCGGTGGTCTCTACCAGACTCCGCTGGGTTACTCCTTTGCTTCCGGCTACAAAGATCACATCACTGCCGACCTCCTGAGCAGTATAAGCCAGACGTGCAGCCACTTCCGAAACTTGCCGGAGAGGATCAATCAAGGTTATGTGCACTGTCCCCTTATCCAGTTTTTTACTTATATACTCGTCAATAGTCATGGCAAATAACCTACTTTTTAATTATTATGGAAACCCGGCGTCAACTTAGTTTCATTATAATCAAGAAATCTAAGTTTGACAACTACTAACATTTTCCTTATTTTGAAATATCAAAATAATTCAGAACTTCCACTAAAGTACCATCAATAAGAACTGTACAGCCCTTGTGGATGCCTGCAAAATAATATTATGCCGGGAGATGTTTTAAAAGAACGTTGGACAAATTCCAAATTTATGATTATTTTTTGCGGGTGGATTGTAGCATATCTTCCAATACCTGTACAAACTCCGGCTTTGATAAAGGATATTCTATTGTGCGGACCTCCCGGGGACGGACAAAGAAAAATGTTACTTCCTTGATCTCCTTGGCGGTTACCCTGTTAAGGGCATGGGCATAAAATAAGCCCTGCAGACGGTATCTCTGAAAACGACTCTCCAGTTCCTTTCCACTGACATCATCTGTCTTGTAATCGACGATGACCAGCCCTTCAGGCTCCTCGAACACCAGGTCTATAAAACCCTCATGGATCTTCCCGTTAAACTTCAGGGCAAACGGAACTTCCCGGTAAATCCCCGTACTGTGATTTGCTCTTTGTATTAGCTGGCTCCTGCAGGCCCCTTTGATCATCGCCAGAAGCATCTCGTGTTCCTGTTTATTTAATCCCCAGAATCCGGCCGCTTCCTGTGCATGGTAGAACAGATCCTCTTCCAAAGGGTTGTGTAAGTCTATTCTCTCCATTACCATGTGAAAGGCGGAGCCATAATCAACACCTCTGGAAATCACCTCATCCGCCCGGCGATACTCAACCCTTCCCCGGCCGCCAAAATCCTCCATCAACGCACTTGCACTGATGGCCTCCGGCCCCGGTATCCCCCGGGAGATAGTGCTTTGCAAATTTTCTTCCCATTCGGAACGAAGAACAGGCAGGGATATCTCTTCGCCTCCCCTTGTCTTTGTCCTATCCCCGTTCACCTCCGATAGGGAAAGACTTTCGTGCTCGAAAAGTTCCTCCCCCGGTTCAACAATTCGACACATTTCCCGGGAAATACCCCCCTTAGCCTTGATTACGTCAATATATTCAAGATAGCCGGAACGTTTTTTATCTCTCATCAGTGGGATGACGAGATAATCACGTGCCCTGGTGGCCGCCACATAGAAGAGCCTCCGTTTCTCCGCTTCCAAACGGTTTTTCTCCTCCTGAGCCAGCTCATCAAAACCATAGGAGGAGAAACCCGAAGGCCCCCCTCTCATTTCAAACCGGCCTCCCAGGCGATCGGCCACAAACCTTTCTCTCCCCGCTTGCCCGCCGCTAAAAAGGTTGACCAGGATAACCATATTAAACTCCAACCCCTTGGAACGGTGAATGGTGATCAGCTGAAGTGCACGTGTATCTCTCTCGGAGAGGATGGATTCCGACTCCTCTTTTCCGGCATCGCTCTTCTCCTTCAGCCATTCGATGTACTGGCGCAGAGTATGCACATTGCTCTGTTCCAATGAACGTGATATTTCGATGATTTTCTCAAGATTGGAGAAAGCCTGTTCTCCACGATACTGCAAAGACAATCGGCTGCAAGTGCCGGTTACGTGCAATACTTTTTGCAGGTAATTGGAGAGGCTCCCTGCCTGTTTCTGCATATGCAACTCGTGCATAACGGCAAAAGCTTCCCTGATCCGCTTAAAACGAGGGGGTACGGATTCATAGACAAGATAATCAAGACGGCCGCCGTTGTAGATATACAGGAACAGCTCCTCATCGGAAATGCCGAAGAAATATTTCAATGCGGATACCAGCGCCACGCTATGGAAAGGATTGTCCAGAGAGGTAAGTAAATTAATAAAACTTTCGACCTCGTAACGGCGGAAGAACATCTTTCCCCCTTCCAGATGGTAAGGGATTGACTCTCTTTGCAACGCCTGCAAATAGATATCCAATCCGGCCGTGGAGGGAAAAAGAATCCCGATATCCTCCCACGAGAGCGTTCTGCCGTTCTCCTTCCCCCCGATAACCATCCCGCTGCCGACAGCCTCTTTGATGAATGACGTCACCAGAGCGGCCTCCGCCCTGCGCTTCTCCTCGGCGTTACACTCTTCCACTTCCTCGGGAAATTCAAGCACAATAACAGATTTATCAACTCCGGGCAATTGATCACGGTAAGGATGCAGCTCTTCATAATGGGGCTGATAATGCTTCCCCGGCACAGGGGTGATCAGATGTGAAAAGGAGTGGTTTACCCAGTTTATGATGGAAGGCACCGTCCGGAAGTTCTGAGTAATTTTAACCACTTCCCCCTGGCCCATAACCAGCTTTTTGGCTTCTTCGTAAATTTCAATATCAGCCCTCCGGAAGCGGTAGATGGCCTGTTTGGGGTCGCCGACGATAAACAGTTTGCCGGGAGTGATCTCCACCTCGTTCCAGCTGGCGGCCAAAGGTTCTTTCTCCGCCAGGAAGAAAATAATCTCGGCCTGCAGGGGGTCGGTATCCTGGAACTCATCGACCAGAAGATGGGAGAAACGGTTTTGGAAGTAACCCCGGATCTCGGTGTTACCCTTGAGCAGATCGCGAGCTTTGATCATCAGATCACTAAAATCCAGCACGCCTGCCTCTCTCTTCTCTTCCTCCACATATTTCAGGTAATCTTTCAGCCAGTCGATGATATCATTAATGATGGAAGAGGTTATGGTTCTTCTGATTTCTTCCTGTGATCCCTGTATCCTTTTACAGATATCTTTCTGAGCGGTGCAGTCTTCCGGGGGAGACCAGTTTGCCTTGTTTCCCTTACCTGTTATCTTCGGCATCCGGAACACAATTGACCATAAGAGATCATCATCCCGTAACAGGCGGCTCGAGCTCAGCCAATCGGAAAGCTCAATATATTGCTGATAGCCTTTATCATCCTTGTTAATGCAGCTTTGGGCCAGGCCGTCGATAAGGCGATAATTATCCTCCAACGCGGCCATGAAAACCGCCGCCACCAAAGCAGGAAGGGCCCGGCCGGCACCCTCCTGCACTATATCCCGATGATTATAAAGCAATAGCGCCATCTCCTTAAGATGGGCCTCATTGAATTTATATTT
>JBASYW010000215.1:0-3952 GCA_049277715.1 Dethiobacteria bacterium
CCTGTATGGCAGGGGGTTTTGAGGTTTTTGTATATCATTAGCCTTTCTTGCGAAACAACAGAATTCCGCCAAAGATGATTACCAGCGCCCCCAGAGCAATTATCAGCAACCAATTATTGTCACCTCCGGCCGCCTCTTCCCTGGCCATATCATCATCAGTATCCGCGTCGGTTCCCATATAGAGGACCGGCTCATCTGTTTCTTCCATATCGGTGTTACTCTCCGGATCTGCCGCCGGCATCTCCCCCGTTTTCGCTTCCCGCTCCCCTTCCGTTTCTTGTTCTTCCTCTTCAGAATCACGTATCATGCCAGAATTCGGATCAGCATCTGTTGATGTGATCGCCACATCCCCATCCCCAACATCCACATCAACTACCGCCTGCACCGTACCGAGTGTTAAAAACAGTACCAGTCCAAAAACCACAATTATTGAAATTTTTTTCATAAATCAGCCCCTCCTTTCTTTTTTCTTGTTTTATCATATAGACCCCCTGGCCCGGAAAAAGGTTCCACAAAGAACCAATAATCAGTTTTTAAAATATCTTTACCGGGAAGAGGAACGGGCCTATCATCCCGGGTTAACTTAAAAAAATAATTAAACAATGTTATAATACGATTATAAAACAAATAGAGAGGTGTAAACTTATGTCTAATAAAAACTATATCCTTCCTTTTACAATCTGCATGATACTGGCGCTGCTGTTCTCCCTCTCCATACAGCCGATGATCACCGGCCTTGCTGCCGCGGCGGAGGCTGATAGTGAAGAAATATTTTTTACCATTCTACATACAAACGATGAACACTCCTGCCTTCTGCCTCACTCTCCGGCTATTGACTTTAACCCCGAAAAAGATAATAAAGCCATCGGAGGGTTCGTGCGTCTGGCCACGGCCATCGAACAGGTCAGGGAACGCAAAGAGCAGGAAAATGAGCCTGTTCTGGTTTTTTCCGCCGGCGACTACCTTGGGGGGTCATCCTTCGGCTGGCTCGCCTCTCAAGGGTTTGCCCCCGAGTTAAAATTACTTCAACAGATGGGCTATGATGCCGTTACTGTCGGTAACCATGAGTTTGATTTTGGTGAAGACGTATTCTTTAATTATTTAAAAGAGGCCGGCTATCCCGAAGCCCACGATAAAACAGCGGTGATATCATCCAATATCCTGGCTCCCGATCATCCGCTCGGAGAACCGGGGCTCATAAAAAACACTCATATGATAGAGATAGACGGATTAAAAATCGGCCTGTTCGGACTGATCGGTGAAACAGCCGTCATTTTTGCTTCTTCAAATGTTAAAGATGTCGATTTTGCTGACCAGGCGGAGGCGGCCGAGAAAGCGGTCACCGAGTTGAAGCAGCAGGGGGCCGATATCATTATCGCCATCACTCATTTGGGCGTGGATGAGGATCAGCAGTTGGTGCGTAACGTCGAAGGGATAGATATTATTATCGGCGGTCACAGCCATACAACCTTGGAGGAACCGGTAATCGAAGGCGATACGGTCATTGTGCAGACCGGTTCGCTGTTGCATAACATGGGGATCCTGGAGGTTGCTTACAACTCCAAAACTCAGAAAGTACGTCTCCGCAACACCGAAAATGGAACGCCTTATCTCCGGCCATTGGATGGCACGATCCCCCCACATTCTGAAATAATGGCCTCTATCGAGGAATACGTCAAGGAACTGGATTCCTTTGTCAGCAAACGCACCGGAGGGAAGGTAAGCGGCATCATGGATACCGTCGCTTATGCCGATTTTGCCCTGCCCAACAAACC
Organism: Dethiobacteria bacterium; assembly: GCA_049277715.1. GTDB lineage: Bacteria > Bacillota > Dethiobacteria > DTU022 > PWGO01 > JAAYSV01. The sequence continues at coordinate 1,776 of JBASYW010000215.1, forward strand.
TCCCCATATGGAATCGACTCTGGGCAACTTTATCGCCGATGCGATGCGTCTCGTCACCCAGGAGAAAATAGGAAACCGGGTTGATTTTGCCGTCCAGGCAAACGGTTCCATCCGCGGCAGTATTTTCCCGGGAACGGAAGACTATTCCCTAAACCGGATTGCCTTCTATGATATCGTCGAGCAAGTTGGATTGGGCAGCGATCCCGATGGCGATCCCGGATATCCCATCGTCTCATTTTATTTAAACGGCAAGGAGATATCCAAGGTACTGGAGATTGCCGCCTTGCTACCCGAAGTATTTGGAAATGAGTTTTTTCTGCAGTGGTCGGGCTTGCGCTTTACCTATGATCCCGAAAGAGCCGTTCTTTTCAATATCCCCTTTACCAGCTTCCCCCTGCCTTCATTCCATGCCGTCCTCAAAGCGGAGGCTTATTCCAGAGAGGGCTTGCAGACTGCCGGTAATGAAGATTATTTACCTCTTGATCCCGAGCAGCTATATTGTGTGGCTACAGACTCGTATATCCTCTCCTACCTGCCGATGGCCGGAGAGATGCTGCCGATGTTGAAAATCGTCCCCAAAGACAGCACGGGGAACCCGGTAGAAAATCTCGATGATCTGATTGTATATTCGGAAGACGGGGAACAGCTGAAGGTATGGCAGACAGTAGTAGAATATGCGCTAATGCAACCGGTGGGCGAATCCGGATTTCCCGAAATTCCATCCTGCTACCGGACACCTATGGGACGGGTAAATTTTGAAAAAGGAAGTTCGTTGCTTGTCTGGCCCCTGCTGGGATTATTTATCCTGCTCCTGCTGATTTATCTGCTCGTCCGTAGAAGGAGAATAAGAAATACGCTGAAGGCCTAATAAATAACGCAAGACAAGGGACCGTTCCAATCGGGGACGGTCCCTTATTTTTTTACTGATGTTTCTCAACTCATCAACCACCTCCGGGTTGGAATATCACAATATCATCATTGGGGAGGCGGCCCGGCCATAAACAGGAATAACAGACAGAAACAGAGCCTCTTGCCTGCCATTATCTGTAATTTTTATCGATTTCTCCATCGTCCGGCATTACCTGATTATCGGCTCTTCATGGCCTGCTGAAAACGCCATAAAACCAAGAATCTTACCTCTTCGCCTGTTGTTTGCCGGCAGGAGGATATCCCCTTTCGTCCTCGGCCGCCGCCTCTTTCCACTGTAATCCGGACCATGCAAAATTCGGGCCATAACAACATCTTTGCATGAGCATTGACCCTGTTTTTGTTTATTTCCCGGGAAATATGTCGGATAATTTTTCTCGGCCGGCCGCCTGCTCATCCCGGCTCTGTCAGTGAATGACATCTCTCCTTCTTTCCGGGATCTTTGGAGGGATCCACGTTAACATGGCCTTTAAACACAACATGGCTCAGGTATCCTCAGAGACGGATTCTGCGACAAACAATTATAAATATATATGGAAGGGGAGCAGCTTGCCCTTCGGCTGGTACTGCTCCCTGTAGTTGCTTGGGGTTAATCCGCCAATTTAAAAAAGATATGGTTACCGATAACATTGGTTACCGGTTGTTGTCTTACCCATTGATTGCCCGTCTTGCGGGGATTGTAGAAACTTATGGCTCCATTGGATGGATCTTCCCCGTTGATCGCATCCCTTATCGCCCGGTATGCGGACTGATCCGGTTCCTGCCAGATACGGCCGTCCTTAACGGGTGAAAACTGGTAATATCCGGATTCCACCTGAAAGATCACACTGTTGAGGTCGTCGGGATACTCTTCGCATTCGATACGGTTCAATATTGCCGCCGCGACCGCAACTTTTCCGCTATATGGTTCGCCATTGGCCTCGGCATGAACCAGTTGCGCAAAGAGTCTCATCTCCTCGGAAGTGAAGTTCCACTTTGCTGCTTCCGATTTGGCCGGAATATCTTTTCGTGCCGCAAGCTTTATCCCCGGCTGCACAGATGTTTTGTTGATCAGGTTTTCCGGAACGATTGTTCTAACCATGCCTTTTTCAGCCATATACTTCTGGCCGGCGGCATCGACCACCTGTGAACCCCATGACAACATCATTACAAACACCAGGAACAGGTGGAGCCATTTGATGGTTTTTGCATTGAACATCTCTTAAGCCTCCCTTCTCCCTGTATTTTTAATACCCTAATAAAAAAGGCTG
>JBASYW010000216.1:0-1976 GCA_049277715.1 Dethiobacteria bacterium
AACCAATCCCTGTGGAGGTGAGATAGCCATATATTCAGAGAAGGTTACCGTCTGCAACCAATCACTGTTTTCCTGAAGCATGGTAAAAAATTTTTCCAGCCCCCCCTCTTCATAAACAGTCCGGTAGGTTCCGGGCCACCCGCCGAATTTTTCGCCGTCATCGGCCAGGACCAGAACTCTCTCTTCAGTGGGGTCATAAGATTTACGGAAAAAATCCAGGGTCTCTTCGGGAGGACGGAAGGGAACGAGGTAACGGAGTTTTTCACTGATGGGGAATACATGCAAACGCCACCCTTCCTCCTCCGTAAGGTAATAATGAAAGAGGCGGTCAAAGCCTACCTCATGGAAGTGAGAATCATCGGTGGCGATGTATTGAAGCCCGGCCTGTGCAATGGGCCGGGCCAGAGCCGGCTCCCAGATGCGCTCGGCAAGCCACATGCCCTTTGGCGTCACCCCCAGATGATCCCTGATCCATGAAGAAAGTTTCTTGATCTGGCCATGCTTGTCTTCATCCCGGATAACGGGGAGGATGGGTTCATAGAACCCTCCGCCCATTATTTCAACCTGTCCGCGGTCCACGAGCGTACGAAGAAGCCGCAGATAATCGGGTCGGTTTTGACGGAACCATTCCAGAAGAATACCGGTGTTATGGAGAGAAAATTTTATTTGGGGAAAACGGGAGACGACATCCAGAAAAGGACGGTATGCTTTTTCGTAATTGTAGTCCAACACTTCAGAGAGGTTGCCTACAGGCTGATGATTGTGAAGCGCAAAAATAAAATAGATTTTTTCCTGTTCTTTATGCATATGTTTCCACCTTTGTTTGCGCCAGAAAACGTGCCGACTCCTCGGGAGGGACAGTATTGATAAACACTCCCGTCCCCCATTCAAACCCCGCCACTTTCATCATCCGGGGAACAATCTCCAGATGCCAGTGATAGTAAGGGGGAGTTACGGCCGTCAACGGGGCGCTGTGAAGATAGTAAAGGTAAGGCGGATCATCCAAAGAGACAAAAATCCTGGTCATTATTTCTCCGAGCATCGCGGCCAAAGATGCAGCCTGATCGCGCCGGATATCCTGAAAAGACGGGCTGTGCTTTCGGGGCAAAATCCATGTTTCATAGGGCATGCCGGCCGCATAGGGGCTCAGAGCCACGAAGTCATCATTTACATCCACGATCCGCTCGCCCGCCTCCAGCTCCTCCCGAAGGATGCTGCAAAAAACACACCCGCCCTCCGCAAGAAAATAGCGATGAGCGCCCTCCAGCTCCTCTTTCAGGGCGGGATAGATAAACGGCAGCGCCACCACCTGGGTATGCGGGTGTTCCAAGGATGCACCCGCCTCTTCTTTATAATTCCTGAAGAGGATAATGGAACGAATCCCGCTGTTTTGAGATAAGGCCACAAACCGATGATGGCAGGCTTCGATGACCGTCTCCATCTGCTCCGGGGTAAATCTGCCCGGATGCAGGTTGTGTTGCGGGGTTTCAATAATGATCTCGTGAAGGCCGTATGCGGGCCTTACTCCGGATCCATCCTGTTCCGCTAAAGGATCGTTACCGTCGGGGGTCAGAACCGGATATCTGCCGGGCACGACCCTTATTTTCCAATCGGCATCCTCCTCTTCCCCTTCTCGCCAGACAACTGTCTCCGGGGGAGTCATGTTCTCGTTTCCACTGCAGAACGGGCAATTGCCTACTTTGGCGGGCAGTTCCTCGATCCTGATCCGATCACTCAACGCTGAAAAAGTTGCTTTTTGCCCTGCGTGCCCCATGGACATAATGACCCACCGGCCGGTTACCTTATCCTGTCTGAGCTCCGTCATCTTTTAACCTCTTCAAAATTTTTTCCGGCGCTTGTTTTCGGCGTTCCGAACCGCCAAAAATTCGAACCTAGCTTACCACCGCCAACCTTGTTTTATACTTGGAACGGGTAAATTCATGGCCGGAATTTGCTCCGTAAAACCGGTATTACAG
>JBASYW010000217.1:0-1842 GCA_049277715.1 Dethiobacteria bacterium
TATATACCCGCTGTTATATCTGGACGAAATGTTTTTCCCTACTATTGGCAATAAAAACAGGCTCGTCAAATTTATGCTCCGATGCTATAATCTAGATGAATACGTATGCACTTCATGATAAGAAAAGTTTGATTATTCTTGCCGTATTTCCGGGTCTGCTGCGTGGAAAGGAGGGTTTGCAATGAAGAAGAAATCACATCGCAGGTTCAAAGCAGTACTTCTCCTGCTCTGCATCTTCTTCTTTTTACCTTCCTTCGACGGGTGGGCGGAAGAACCGGGCCGGTCCCCGGACGGCCTGCATGAAACAGCGTACATAAGCCCCGAGATCGCCGCATCGCTCATCGACGAACCGGGCGAGCCTGTAAAGGTGCTGGTCGTCCTGAAGGAACAGGCCGATACGCCAAAGATTGCAAATATGGCCGGACGCCTGCTGCCGGAATCTCTGCGGGCCACCATCGATCATCGGCAGATGAAATCACTCTCCCGCCGGGCGGTGGTCAACTCACTGCTCGATGTTGCCGACAGAACCCAACGTCCGCTGCTCAATCATCTGAGTCTGGAAAAGCTTCTTGGCCACGTCAGGGATTTTAAAAGTTTTTACATCGTCAATATGCTGTATCTGGAGGCTCATCCCACGATAATAACGGCCCTCTCCAGAAACCCCGCCGTAAAATCGATTCTGCCGAATATTGTCTTTGAATTGCAGGAATCGTCACCTGCAGAGGTCATCATTCCCGAGGAAGAGATTGAACCATCAGCCGCAAGCATCGAGTGGAACATCAAGAAAATCAGGGCCGACGAAGTCTGGGATTCCTTCGGCGTAACCGGCGAAGGAGTCGTTGTAGGTATTATCGATTCCGGGGTTTACTGGCAACATCCGGCCCTCAAGGAAAAATTTCGCGGTTACAACCCCGCCGCCCCCAACACCCCTGATTCCGAATACAACTGGTTCGATGCGGAATTAGGGACACCCGATCCGATCGATTGTCTCACCACCTCACATGGCACGCATGTTACCGGAACAATCGTCGCTTCGACGGCAACCAACATTTACGGGGTGGCTCCGGGAGCCAGGTGGATCGCCGCCAACGCTTTTAAATCTACCACCGGTAGCGCTGAATCTTCAAAAATCCTCGCCGCGGCAGAGTATATGCTGGCGCCTACAAATAAAAACGGTGAACAACCAAACCCCGATATGGCGCCGGATATCCTTAATTGCTCATGGGGCAGTGAACCTGATAAAGACAAGAAACAGGAGGCAGATGAATGGTTCAGGCCGATGGTGCAGAACTTGCGGTCGGCGGGCATCCTGCCCGTATTTGCCGCGGGCAATACCAGTAGTGGGGCCCTCCCCCGTTCCGTTCATTCGCCGGCGATGTACCCCGAAAGTTTCGCCGTCGGTGCCGTCGACAATCAGAATAAAAGAGCCACTTTTTCCAATCGCGGACCGGTAGTCCATTACCCGGACATATTCAAACCCGATATCTGCGCTCCCGGGGTAGGCATCTATTCAACAATAAAAAATGGTAGTTATGGTTCCAAAGACGGAACATCGATGGCCACCCCACACATCGTGGGAGTCGCCGCCCTGCTGCTTTCATATAAACCAACGCTCACAGTGGATGAGTTGGAAGATATAATCAAGAGCACGGCCGTCCCCCTGACCGATAACACGTATATAAATTCGCCCAATTATGGCTACGGTTACGGGCTTGCAGATGCCTTTGCCGCCCTTGGTGTTTTGAACTTAATCAAAGATCCCCGCCTCGAAGAAGCAATCCGGGAGAGTCTGGAAGAACCGCCGGAGTTTATAACCATACCCGACCTGGAAGGACTGACCCA
>JBASYW010000218.1:0-4579 GCA_049277715.1 Dethiobacteria bacterium
GATCTGTACTGTGCTTCGCCATCTCCGGACCATCCTCCTTTTTAACTTGTGCAGGCAAATTTGGCATCTGTAGACCATCCTGTATCGTGGATAAGCCCCCGCATTATGGAGATAAATATACAGATAACCAAAGATACAGAGCTTGACCCTATTTTATACCGGTAAGCTTCATAAACTCAACACAATTTGGGAAGCTTTCTGCATTTTCTGCTTTAAACCGGCCCTTAACAGGCAACAATAGATAGACTCTTTTATTTTATTCAGGTTGACAATGAAGGGCCGCTCCCTTCGGATGACAATAAAAAATTTCTCCTGTCAATTTAGGAATAAAACAGGCTATATAGGGTTCTTTTTATACAGGGTCTTGACATGAACGGGCAACAACTGTGAGTAAAATCTTAATGAGGGAGGAAGAATTAAAAGATCTGCTTTAAGCAGGATAAGGGAGACAATAAAATAATGACAATTATCAATTCTTCTGATAAACTAAGCTAGGATGGATTAATGTACTCTCTATGCATACTTGTCAGGCAAGCAAATATTTAAAGGGAGGAGATAGAATGATCGGCGGTTATATGGGAATGGTGCTGGAAGTTGATCTAAGCACATGTAAAGTCAAGACATACCCATTACCTGAACGCCTGCTGGAGCTATACATAGGCAACAAAGGCGTTGGCGCCCGGCTTCTTTATGATATGCTGCCCCCGGGTACGGATCCTCTTGATGAGAAAAACGTGCTGATAGTCAATACCGCTCCGCTTACCGGAACGGGAGCACCGAGCAGCAATCGTTTCAACGTTACTACCAAGTCACCACTGACCATGGGCATCGTAAACTCCAACTGTGGCGGCAATTTCGGCATTCATTTGAAAAGAGCCGGCTACGATGCATTGATAATCACCGGCAAAGCCAAAAAACCTGTATACCTGGTTATTAATGAAGATCAGATCACAATCGAAGATGCTGCCGAGCTATGGGGTCTCGATACAGAAAAAACGCAGGAGAAACTTCCGCCCAAGATGGGAAAAATCGTGATCGGACCGGCCGGTGAAAATCTGGTGCGGTACGCCTGCATTGTGTCGCAGGAGCGTGTTGCCGGCCGTGGCGGCGTAGGCACGGTGATGGGCAGTAAAAATCTCAAAGCCGTGGTGGCGGGAGGAACGAACAAGATCCGGCCCGCCAATGTGGACCAATTCAAAGAAACCACGAAGAAATGGCGCGCGGTATCAAGAGAACACCCGGCTACCGGGGAGGAACTCCCCCGTTACGGAACGGCAATTTTTGTGAATAAATGTAATGCCACCCATACCTTGCCCACCAGAAATTTTCTTTATGGATCATATGAAGAGGCCGACGAAGTCAGCGGAGAGACTCTGGCCGAGAAATATCTGGTCAGAAATATCGGCTGTCATGGTTGCCCGGTAGCCTGTGGCCGGCAGGTCGAACTGGGTGGGAAAAAGGTAAAAGGCCCGGAATATGAGACCGTCGGTCTTTTTGGTCCCAATATCATGAACTCTGACCTGATGGCTATTCTGGAGTGGAATTATCAGGCCGATTTACTGGGTCTGGATACAATAACGCTGGCCAATACAATCGGCTTTGTTATGGAAGCAGGAGAAAAAGGTCTCATAAAGACCGACCTTTCTTTCGGCAAAACGGACGGAATCACTCAGGCAATCGAAGATATCGCCTATCGTCGCGGTCTGGGTGATGATATGGCCGAAGGGGTCCGTTTTATGGCCCGGAAATATGGCGGCTCGGATTTCGCCATCCATGTCAAGGGGATGGAGATCGCCTCTTATGAACCAAGAGGCGCTGTAGGGCAGGGGCTCGGGTACGCCATCGCCAGCAGGGGCGGCTGCCATATATCCGCCGGTTACGCCATTTATCTGGAGGCAAACGGGCCCATTACCTGTGATCCCCTGGCCACCACCGGAAAACCGGGTTTGGTCGTTCTCAATCAGACCACGATGGAGGCCGTAAGCGTATTGGGATGCTGCATCTTTACCGTCTATATGTTCCTGCCCAAGGATCTGATCGAACTGAACGCCCGATCACGTTTTGTCTCCAAAGCACTCAGCAGCGGCTTTCTCTACGGCGGAAACCTGATCGGCAGGGCACTCTCTTTACCCGCCTGGTCGTTACCCATTCAACCGCCCTTCTTCATGCTTCCTCAGGTAAAAGCGCATCAACTGTGCACCGGTAAACGTTTTACTCTGGGCAAGTTAATGGAAACAGGAAAACGAGCCGTCACCATGGACCGCATTTTTAACCTGCGTGAGGGGCTGTCTGCAACCGACGATACGCTGCCGAAGCGCCTCACTGATGAATTACAGCGCGCCGAGGAACCCAGATCACGGGTCCGTTTGGAGAAGATGGTTCCCAAATATTACAGCATGAGAGGTTGGGACGCCAACGGTATCCCCAGGCGAAGGACGCTAAAGGCACTTAAAATTTCAAAAGAACCGATGTTTTTACCGGATGAGAACATTAAGACCACAACTATCTCTTCGGGTGATCGGACCGAATAAGAAAGGTGTTCTCGATAATAATGGCTACTGTCAAGTTGTACGCATCCTTGCGGGAAATTGCCGGAGAAAAAGAATTTTCTACCGGGGCAACGACGATAAAAGCGATGCTGAAGCAGGCCGAGGAACGTTATGGCCCCGAGTTTGCCGAAAAATTAAAAGTAACCACCGTTCTGGTCAATGGCAACAATATCACCCACCTGCAATGGAAGAACACGCGCTTACAGGACGGGGATGTGGTCTCTCTCTTTCCGCCCCTTGGCGGAGGATAAACGATATCAAATAAAAGTAAAATAAGGGGCTCCATATGGAGCCCCTTGATATTTTATAACCTTATAACCGGGAAACACCGGATTTTCTGGCGGCGGCGGCCACCGCGGCGGCCACCTTTTCGCCAACCCTGGCATCAAAGGGCATGGGCAGGATATAATCCGCGTCCAACTCATTATCGCCCACCAGAGAAGCAATCGCTTCGGAGGCGGCGATCTTCATCTCATCGTTGATATCTCTGGCCCTTACATCCAGGGCCCCCCTGAATATCCCCGGAAAAGCAAGGACATTGTTGATCTGATTGGGATAATCAGATCGTCCCGTACCGATCACTTTAACCCCCGCTTTTTTTGCTTCTTCCGGCATTATTTCCGGAATCGGGTTGGCCATGGCAAAGATAATCGGGTCCCGGGCCATGCTCTTTAACATATCCCGGTTAACAATACCGGGGGCCGAGACCCCGATAAACACATCCGCCCCTTTAATTACATCTTCCAGTAATCCCCGTTTATTTAAAGGATTTGTAATCTCGGCCATCCCGGCTTTTTCCAAATTAAGGTTCGGGCGTCCTGCATAAATCGCCCCTCCGGTATCGCAGAGGACCACATCCTGCAAACCGAATTTCATCAACAGCCTGGTTATAGCGATCCCTGCAGAGCCCGAGCCGTTGACCACCACGGAAATATCCTCCATCTTTTTATCGACCATTTTCAGGGCATTGATCATGGCGGCCAAAGTTACCACGGCCGTCCCGTGTTGATCGTCATGAAATATGGGGATATCACACTCCTCTTTAAGCCTTCTTTCAATCTCGAAGCAGCGCGGGGCGGATATATCCTCAAGGTTAATACCGCCAAAACTTCCGGATATCAGTCTGACCGTGTTTACGATCTCGTCCACATCCTTCGATTTTATGCACAACGGGAAGGCATCGATGCCGGCAAAAGATTTGAAGAGCACGCACTTCCCTTCCATCACCGGCATACCCGCTTCCGCCCCTATATCTCCCAGACCGAGAACCGCCGTTCCATCGGTTATAACCGCCACCAAATTCCACCTTCTGGTGTACTCGTAAGAAAGATCGGGATCATTCTTTATGGCCAGACAGGGTTCCGCCACCCCCGGTGTATAGGCAAGGGAGAGGTCTCTCTTATCCTTGACCTCCACCCTGCTGATTACTTCTATTTTCCCCTTCCACTCTCCGTGCAGCTTCAATGATTCTTCCTGTAAAGACATAATGGTCTCCTTTCCCATCTGTTTAATTATGCACAAGAAAACGTGTTAATAACGTTTTAGTAAAGTATAGCAATCCGCAATTTTAAATTCAATCAGTACCTGTCTCCAGATCGTGTCAAGGCTCTCCATACGTTCGGCTCAACGTTGTCTTGCTTGCCGTATACCTCTATGTTTTATTGCCAAACCCCAGTTTCATTTAGGACAGAACAAAGGATTATGCACGAAACTATTCGCTCCGCTCAAGATTCTTCGCTTCGCTCTGAATGACAAAAAAAATAATTGTTGTCATCCGGAGGGAGCGGCTCCTTTTTTCTGTCATTCAGAGGGAGCGGCAGCGACCGAAGGATCTTAACCACCACAAGTACCTCCATCATCACCCGGAACGTAATCACCCCGGCAACAGGTTTATTTATATTGACATCCGAAAGGGAGCGCCCGTGCCGGCGATAGCGACCGAAGGATCTTAACCACTGCAGTACCTCCTTCATCATCCGGAATGGAATCTCCCGCCCCGGAGATACTTCTGTCCACATATTCTGCTGTTG
>JBASYW010000219.1:0-3226 GCA_049277715.1 Dethiobacteria bacterium
CCGTGAAGCTCTTAAACGGGGGACCAGTATCTATCTGGTAGATCGGGTTATCCACATGTTACCGCCCCTGCTCTCCCAGAACCTGTGCAGCCTTCAGGAGAATAAAGACCGCCTGGCCATCAGTGTCATCATTGAACTTGATGTGCGGGGGAAAGTGGAGAATTACAATATTTTTCCCAGTCTGATCAGGGTAAAACAGAAGCTCAGTTATGAACAGGTTGAGGAGATGATCTCTGCAGAGGAGAACTTTACGGAAATTGAGCTGATGCTGAAAAAGATGGACGAACTGGCGTTTATGCTCAAAGAAAACCGTCTGCAGAAAGGAGCTCTCATTCTGGATCTGCCGGAAACAAAGATTACCCTTGATGATGAGGGGAAGCCCCTGGCCATCGAACGGAAGATGCCGGGCCGGGCCGAGTCGATCATCGAGGAGTTCATGCTGTTGGCCAATGTGGCGGTCAGCGAGCATTTCAGCGGTGAGGGTTTGCCGTTTATCTACAGGGTGCACCCTTCTCCCACAGAGGAGAAGATGATTGCTTTCAGAAATATTTTGGCTTTGATGAATATCAAGATAAGCGGAGATCTCCGTAAAATTAAACCGCAGACGATTCAATCTGTGCTTGAAAGTGTACGGGGAACAACGCTTGAAAGAACGGTCAACTATGTTCTGCTACGTTCTTTGCCCCATGCTTATTACAGCGTAACCAACGAAAAGCATTTTGGACTGGCGTTAAAAAAATACACGCATTTTACATCGCCGATCCGGCGTTTCCCCGATTTGCAGATTCATGCCCTGATAAAAGATCAACTTGCAGGGAATATGGAGGAAGGGAGGATCGCTTTTTTGAAAAAGCAACTTCCCGGTCGGGCAGAATATGCTTCCCGGATGGAGAGATGTGCCATGGAGGCGGAGAGGGAGAGTATTCAACATAAAAAAGTTGAGTATATGGAGGGAAGAGAAGGAGAGTCGTTTTCGGGTGTGATCAGCGGTGTTACCTCTTTTGGGATCTTTGTAGAGCTGGAGAATACGGTAGAAGGGTTGATTTTACTGGAGAGTATTCAAGATGATTATTATCAGTACCGGGAAGATCTGATGATGGTAATCGGCAAACGCACCCGTAAAAAATATCGTCTGGGTGATTCGGTCGATGTTGAAGTGGCCAGAGTGGACCTGCAAAAAAAGTTTGTTTATTTCAATTTGCTCCGCCACGAGGCCGTCTAGGGCTTGTCCCCTAATATAAATCTATTTTATTCTGATAATTGACAATGTAAATGTATTTGTTCATAATAAATGATAAGTTATGAGCACGTGGAGGTAGTGATGCTGCAGCAAACGGGCATGGATGGTTTAAAAGACAAAATCCGGCGGCTTAAAAAACAGCGGAATGCCGTAATATTAGCTCACAATTACCAGATGGGTGAAGTTCAGGATATAGCCGATTTTGTGGGTGATTCTCTGGATCTGAGCCAGAAAGCGGCAGAGGTTGATGCGGAAACGATAGTTTTCTGCGGGGTTCATTTTATGGCCGAGAGTGCGGCGATGCTGGCGCCGGAAAAGACGGTACTTCTGCCGGAAGCGCTTGCGGATTGCCCGCTGGCCAACATGGTTACCGGCCCACAGTTACAGGAAGCCCGGAGACGGTACCCCGGGGTTCCCATCGTGGCCTATATCAATTCCACGGCCGAGGTAAAGGCGGAGAGTGATATCTGCTGTACTTCCGCTAACGCGGTTGAAGTAGTCAATTCTTTGCAGGAAGAGCGGGTCCTGTTTGTTCCGGATAAGAATCTGGGGGGCTATGTTTCCCGGTTTACCGATAAAGAGGTGATTGCATGGGATGGATACTGTATCACTCATCATCGGGTCACTTTACACGATATCGAGAACGCCCGCCAAAAATATCCGGGTTGCCCGATTATCGTGCATCCCGAGTGCCCGCCTGAAGTAAGCGCCAGAGCCGATCGGGTTTTATCGACGGGAGGGATAGTAAATTACGTAGCTCGGACGGAGGAGAAGGTGTTGGTCATCGGCACGGAGGTCGGCCTGCTGTATCGTTTAAAGAAGGAGAATCCGGAGAAGGAATTTCATCTGCTTTCGCCGGGTCTGTTCTGCCCCAATATGAAATACACCACACTGAACAAAGTGGCTCATTCCCTGGAACATATGGAGACCGCAATCTCTGTCCCGGAGGAAATCTGCAAGAAAGCAGCCGTATCCCTGGCACGCATGCTTGAGGTCAGATGAAGGTTCATGATCCAATTCCCAAAGCAGTTATGGGGCGGCTTATCCAAGAGATCAAAGGGGTTTTTAAGGGGAGGCGGCCTCTTTGATTGTTGCCGATTGACTGCCGCAAATTCATATAGAGGGATACTTTTGTATTCAGAAACAACATATGCCAAAGGAGTAAAAATAGATGATTCTCACTCCATGGGTGAAAGAGATTATGGAGCTTGCTTTAAAAGAAGATATCGGGGCGGGAGATTATACCACTGCGCTGATTGTGCCGCCTGAAAAAAAAGGCACGGCGGAGATAATTACCCGTGAAGACGGTGTTATCGCCGGGTTGGAAGTATGTAATGGCGTTTTTAAGATGGTAGACGAGGGGCTTCATTTCAATGCCCGGATCAACGATGGAGAATTTGTGAACAGAGGCACGGTAATTGCCGAGATAACCGGCCTGATCCAACCGATCATGATGGCGGAAAGAACAGCCCTGAATTTTCTGCAGCATCTTTCAGGTATTGCCTCATTGACGAGGAGATGGACCGAGCTGATCAAAGATCATTCTGTTCTGCTTCTGGATACCCGTAAAACGACACCCGGATTGCGCCATCTCGAAAAATATGCGGTGATGGTGGGCGGAGGACGGAACCATCGTCAGGGACTTTCCGGCGGGATCGTCATCAAGGAGAATCATATTGCTGCCGCTGGGGGCATTAACGCCGCCGTACTGAAAGCGGCAATGAAGGCTCCCATAACGCTGAAGATAGAAGTTGAAGTTACCAATCTGGATGAGTTTCAGGAGGCTCTTGATACAGGGGCGGACCTGATCATGCTTGATAATATGGATCTGGAAACGATCCGGAAGGCGGTCAAGATAAACGCCGGACGAGCTCTTCTGGAAGCTTCGGGTGATATTACCGGCTCCTGCCTGGAAGAATATGCCCGGACCGGGGTGGATTTTATCTCCAGCGGGGCGCTGACCCACTCCTCCAAGGCTTTAAATTT